>NZ_JBHXRU010000010.1:0-99385 GCF_042716255.1 Streptomyces sp. NPDC058662
CGCGTGGGGCGCGGGGCGGCCGCTTAACTGCGTGGATCGGTCAGGTGTCGGTGCCGGATGCGGGGTCCGGGGCCTCGGCCCGGACGGAGGCCGGGGCCCCGGCCCGGACGCCGAAGCCCCTTCCGCGTCGGTCAGTCCAGTTCGTTGATCAGGGCGAAGAGCTCCTCGTCGCTCGCCGAGTCCAGGTCGGCGTCGTCGTCGGCCTCGGCCGTCGGGGCGGTCCTGCCGCCCGCCGTGTCGGCGATGCTGAGCAGCTCCCGCAACTCGTCGGCGATCCGGTCGTAGCCTGCCGGGTCCCCGGCGGCTTGGCGGACCGCCGCCTTGAGCCGGTTCAGTTCGGCGACGACCGGGTCCGCGGGCGAGACCTCCTCGACCTTGATCTGCCGGCCGAGGTGCTCCGCGAGGGCCGCCGGGCTGGGGTGGTCGAAGACGAGGGTGGTCGGCAGGCGCAGACCGGTCGCCCGGCCCAGCTGGTTGCGCAGCTCGACCGCGGTCAGCGAGTCGAAGCCGAGCTCCTGGAACGCCCGGTCGGCCTTGACCGCGTTCGGGTCGGAGTGGCCGAGCACACCGGCCACCTGGCCCCGTACGAGGTCGACCAGCGCCCGCTCCCTCTCGGCGGCCGTCAGACCGGCGAGCCGCCGCGCCAGCGACGGGCCGGTCGCGTCCTGCACGCCGGCCTGCGCCGCCGCCGTACGGCGGCGGGCGGCGGGGGCCAGGCCCCGCAGCACGGGGGGCAGGGACTCGGCGTTGGCGCGCAGGGCCGCGGTGTCCAGCCGGGTGACCGCGAGGACGGGCTCGCCGCCGGACGTCGCCGTGTCGAACAGCCGCATGGCCTCGGCCGATTCGAGCGGGAGCAGTCCGATGCGGGCCAGTCGCCGCAGGTCCGTGGCGTCGAGTTCACCGCTGATGGCGCTGGTCTGGTTCCACAGGCCCCACGCCAGCGAGGTGGCCGCGAGCCCCAGGGCCGCCCGGTGCTGCGCCAGGGCGTCCAGATAGGTGTTGCCCGCGGCGTAGTTGGCCTGGCCCGCGTTGCCGATGAGGCCGGCGATCGACGAGTAGAGGACGAAGGCCGTCAGGTCGAGGTCGCGGGTCAGCTCGTGCAGGTTCCACGCGGCGTCGACCTTGGGCTTCAGTACCGCGTCCAGCCGCTCCGGCGTGAGGTCCGTCAGCACCGTGTCGTCCAGCACCCCGGCCGTGTGCACCACGGCAGTCAACGGCCGGTCGGAGGGCACCGCCGCGACGACAGCCGCCAGCGCCTCCCGGTCACCCACGTCGCACGCGGCGAAGGCGACCCGCGCCCCGAGGGACTCCAGCTCCGCCGCCAGCTCGTCCGCGCCGGGAGCCCCCTGGCCACGGCGCGACACCAGCAGGAGGTCCCGGGCGCCGTGCTCCACGGCCAGGTGCCGGGCCAGTACACCGCCCAGGGTGCCGGAGGCCCCGGTGACCAGCACCGTGCCCGCGCTCCAGTCCACGGCTCCGGCCTGCTCCGAAGCGCCGGACCGGGCGAACCTCGGTACGAGGAACCGGCCGTCACGCAGGGCCAGTTGCGGCTCTCCCTGCGCGAGGACGAGGTCGGCGGTGACATCGGCGTCGACGTCCGCGAGGACGATCCGGCCCGGGTTCTCCGTCTGGGCCGTGCGCAGCAGGCCCCAGACACCCGAGGCCGCGAGATCGGCTACCGGCTCCCCGTCCACCGCGAGTGCGCCGCGGGTCAGGACGACCAGGACGCCGTCCTCGTGCGCCTCGTCCGCCAGCCATTCCTGGACCGATCGCAGCGTCTCCCGTACGAGGGCGCGCGCGTCCGCGCCCGCGCTGTCGTCCGGGCCGGGGCCGCCGGAGCGTACCTCCAGCACCGTGGCCGGGGTGTCCGCCGCCGCCGCGCCGCTCTCCGGGAGCGGGGTCCACCTGACGGCGAACAGCCCGTCCGGGCCGGCCGGTGCGGCGGCGGCGCGCAGCGCCTCCTTCGACAGCGGCCGCAGCGACAGCGAGGCGACGGTCGCCACCGGGGCGCCCGTACCGTCCGCGACCGTGAGGGAGGCTTCCAGGGTGTCGGCGCCCTGCTCGGTCACCGCGAGGCGGACCCGCAGGGTGCTCGCGCCCACCGCGTGCACGCTCACCCCCGACCAGGCGAACGGGAGCCTGGCCTGTCCCGCCTCCTCGACCACTCCGGGGAGCAGGGTGTGCAGGGCGGCGTCGAGCAGTGCCGGGTGGAGTAGGAAGCGGCCCGCCTCGGCCCGCTGCTCCTCGGGCAGCACGACCTCGGCGAACACCTCCCCCGTGCCCCGCCAGGCCCGTCGCAGACCGCGGAAGGCAGGCCCGTAGGCGAAGCCCAGCTCTTCCAACCGGTCGTACGCGCCGTCCAGCGACACCTCCGTGGCTCCGGCGGGGGGCCAGACCACGAGCGACTCGGCCGGCTCCGCCGGGGCCGGGCCGAGCAGGCCGCCCGCGTTCAGCACCCAGGGCAGGTCGCTGTCCTCGCCGTCGGGCCGCGAGTACACCTCCACGGGCCGGCCGCCGCCCGCGTCGGCCTCGCCGACGACCACCTGGATCCGCAGTCCTCCGCGCTCGGGCAGCACCAGCGGCGCGGAGAGCAGGAGTTCCGCCACGGTGGGGGCGCCGAGCTGCTCGCCGGCCCGGACGGCGAGTTCCACCAGGCCCGTGCCGGGCAGCAGCACGGTCCCGGACACGGCGTGTTCCGCCAGCCAGGGGTGGGTGCGCAGCGAGAGCAGACCGGTGAAGACGTGCGTGTCGCGGTCGGCGAGGCTTACGGCCGCGCCGAGCAGCGGGTGCCCGGCGGCCGTCAGGCCGAGGCCCTCCGCGTCCAGCGGGGGCTCGACGGCGTCCAGCCAGTAGCGCTCGTGCTGGAAGGCGTACGTAGGCAGGTCCACGCGCCGGGCGCCGCGGAACAGCGCGTCCCAGTCGGGGGTGGCGCCGCGCAGCGCGAGCAGGGCCAGCGCTCCCGCGACGGCCTCGGACTCGGACCGGCCGCGCCGCAGCGCGGGGGTGAGCAGGCCCGCCTCCTGGGCCAGGCAGTTCTCGGCCAGGGCGGTCAGGACGCCGTCCGGGCCGAGCTCCACGTACTCGGTGACGCCTTCCGCCTCCAGGTACCGCACGCCGTCGTGGAAGCGGACGGCCTCCCGGATGTGGCGGACCCAGTAGTCGGGTGAGGTGAGCTGCGCGTCGGTGGCGAGCGTGCCGGTGACGTTGGAGACGACCGGGATGCGCGGCGCGCGGAAGGTCAGTCCGGACGCCAGCGCGCGGAACTCGTCGAGCACCTCGTCCATGTGCGGCGAGTGGAAGGCGTGGGAGACCGGGAGGCGCTTGGTGCGGACACCCCGGGCGCGCCAGGTCCCGGTGATCTCCTCGACGGCGTCCTCGTCGCCCGAGATCACCACCGCGCGGGGGCCGTTGACGCCCGCGACGGCCACGCGGTGGCCCCCGTACGCGGCGAGGGAGGTACGGACCTCCTCCTCGCCGGCCTCGATGGCGGCCATCGAGCCGCCCTCGGGGGCGGACTGCATCAGCCGCCCGCGCCCGGCGACGAGCACGCAGGCGTCGGCGAGGTCGAGGACTCCGGCGACGTAGGCGGCCGTGACCTCGCCGATGGAGTGGCCCAGGAGGTAGTCCGGGCGGTATCCGTAGTGCTCGAAGAGGCGGAACAGCGCGACTTCGACGGAGAACAACGCGGCCTGGGTGAAGGCGGTCTGGTCGATGAGTGCGGCGTCGGCGGAGGCCTCCGGTGCGAACAGGACGTCCTTGAGGGGGCGGGCCAGTTCGGCGTCCAGATGGGCGCAGACCTCGTCGAGGGCGGTGGCGAAGACGGGGTGCGTGGCGTAGAGCTCACGCCCCATGCCCAGGCGCTGGCTGCCCTGTCCGGTGAACAGGAAGGCCGTCTTGCCGGGCCGGGTGGTGCGGCTGGTGACCACCCCGGGGACGTTCTCGCCGACCGCGGAGCCGGCGAGGGCCGTGAGGCCGCGCAGCAGGGACTCCCGGTCCCGGCCGAGGACCGCGGCGCCCTGGTCGAGCCGGGCGCGGCCGGTGGCCAGCGAGTGGCCGATATCGACGGCGGACAGCCGGGGGTCGGCCTCGACGAACCTGAGGAGGGCCGCGGCCTGGGCCCGTACGGCCTTCTCGTCCTTGCCGGTGATGATCCAGGGCAGGGTGGTGCCGTCGGGACCGGTGACGTCCGCGGCGGGGGCCGGGTCGGGGGCCAAGGGCGCCTGCTCGATGATGACGTGCGCGTTCGTGCCGCTGATGCCGAAGGAGGAGACACCGGCCCGGCGCGGGCGGTCCGTCTGCGGCCAGTCGCGGGTCTCGGTCAGCAGGGACAGCGCGCCGGAGTCCCAGTCGATGTGCGAGGACGGTTCCTCGGCGTGCAGGGTCTTGGGCAGCGTGCCGCGGCGCAGCGCCTCGACCATCTTGATGACGCCGCCGACGCCCGCGGCCGCCTGGGAGTGGCCGATGTTGGACTTCAGCGAGCCCAGGAACAGCGGCCGTCCGTCGGGCCGGTCCCGGCCGTAGGTGGCGAGCAGGGCCTGGGCCTCGATCGGGTCGCCGAGCGTCGTGCCCGTGCCGTGCGCCTCGACCGCGTCCACGTCCGCGGTGCCCAGGCCCGCGTTGGCGAGCGCCTGGCGGATCACCCGCTCCTGGGAGGGGCCGTTGGGGGCGGTGAGGCCGTTGCTCGCGCCGTCCTGGTTCACCGCCGATCCGCGGATCACCGCGAGTACCCGGTGGCCGTTGCGCCGGGCGTCGGAGAGCCGTTCGACGAGGAGCAGGCCGACGCCTTCGGCCCAGCCGGTGCCGCCGGCGTCCGCCGAGAAGGACCGGCAGCGGCCGTCCTCGGACAGGCCCCGCTGGCGGGAGAACTCCACGAAGGTGTGCGGGCTGTTCATGACGGTGACACCACCCGCGAGGGCCAGGTCGCACTCCCCCGAGCGCAGCGCGTTCGCGGCCAGGTGCATCGCGACGAGCGAGGAGGAGCAGGCCGTGTCGACGGTGACGGCGGGGCCTTCGAGTCCGTACGTGTAGGAGAGCCGTCCGGACAGCACGCTGGACAGGTTCCCCGCGAGCATGAAGCCCTCGAACTCGGCGGGGGTGGAGCCGAGTCGGGACGCGTAGTCGTCGTACATGGCGCCCGTGAACACGCCGGTCTCGCTGCCCCGCAGCGTCGCCGGGTCGATGCCCGCGCTCTCGAAGGTCTCCCAGGCCGTCTCCAGCAGCAGGCGCTGCTGGGGGTCGGTGGCGGTCGCCTCGCGCGGCGACATGCCGAAGAGCTCGCGGTCGAAGAGGTCCGCGTCGTGCAGGAAGCCGCCGTGGCGGGTGTAGGAGGTGCCGATCCGGGACGGGTCCGGGTCGTACAGCTTCTCCAGGTCCCAGCCCCGGTTGGTGGGGAAGGCGGAGACGGCGTCCACGCCGTCGGCGACCAGCCGCCACAGGTCCGCGGGTGAGGAGACGCCGCCGGGGAAGCGGCAGGCCATGCCGACGATGGCGATCGGCTCGTCGGCGCGGGTCCCGGCCCGGTTCCCGCGGGCGCGGGGGGCCTCCCCGTCGCCCGGCGCGGCCTTGGTGAGCAGGTACGCGGCGAGCGCGGCCGGGGTCGGTTGGTCGAAGACGACGGTGGCGGGCAGCCGCAGTCCGGTGGCCGTGCCGAGGCGGTTGCGCAGGTCCACGCCGGCCATGGAGTCGAAGCCGATGTCGTTGAAGGCGCGGGACGGGTCGACGGCCTCGGCGCCGGCGTGTCCGAGGACGGCGGCGACGGTGGCGCGGACCAGGGTCAGGACGGCGTCCTTGCGCCGTGCCTCGGGGAGTTCGGCGATCTGCCGGGTCCAGGTCGACTCCGCTCCGGCGCCGGCGCCCCCGGTACCCGCGCGGGCCGCGCGGCGCGGGCGGCCGCGCACCAGCCCCCGGTAGAGGGCCGGGACGGGTGCGTCGCCCGCCGCGAGGCGGGACGGGTCCAGGGCCACGGGGACGAGCAGCGGCTCGTCCCCGGCGAGGGCCGCGTCGAAGAGGGCGAGTCCGTGCGCGGGGGCGAGCGGTGACACTCCGCCCCGTGCCCAGTGCGCCAGGTGTGCTTCGGTGAGGCCGGCGCCCATGCCCTGGGTGGCGTCCCACAGGCCCCAGGCCAGCGAGGTGGCGGGGAGTCCGAGGGCGGCCCGGTGGTGTGCCAGCGCGTCCAGGTAGGTGTTCGCGGCGGCGTAGTTGGCCTGCCCCGCGGTGCCGGTGACGCCGGACACCGAGGAGAACAGCACGAAGGCCGACAGGTCCAGGTCCAGCGTCAGCTCGTGCAGGTGGCGGGCGGCGTCGGCCTTGGGGGTGAGCACCGCGTCGAGGCTGTCTGCGCTCAGCGACCGGACGGTCGCGTCCTGGAGGATTCCGGCGGTGTGCACGACGGCGGTCAGCGGGTGGTCGGCGGGTACGGCCGCCAGCAGCGCGGCGACCTGCGCCCGGTCGCCGACATCGGCGGCGGCGACGGTCACCTGCGCGCCGAGCGCGGCCAGTTCGGCCGTCAGCTCCGCCGCGCCGGGCGCCTGCGCACCGCGCCGGGAGGCGAGCAGCAGGTGCCGCACCCCGTGCTCGGTGACCAGGTGGCGGGCGAACAGCGCACCGAGGCCGCCGGTGCCGCCCGTGATCAGGACTGTGCCGTCGGCGCCGAAGCGGGGGGCTCGGGGCTCCCCCGTCCGCGCGGTGCGGGCGAGCCGGGGGGCGTGCACCCGGCCGCCGCGCACGGCGAGCTGCGGTTCGTCCGCGGCGAGGGCGGCGGCCGGCGGGAAGCCGGCCGACGCCTCCGCGCGGGCGGCGGTGTCGTCGTCCGGGTCGAGGTCGACGAGCACCACGCGGCCGGGGTGTTCGGACTGGGCGGAGCGGATCAGCCCCCACACGGCGGCCGTGGCCAGGTCCACCCGGTCGGTGGGCAGGACGCCGACGGCGCCGCGGGTGACGACGGCGAGGCGCGAGGCGGTGAACCGCTCGTCGGCCAGCCACTCGCGTACGAGCTCCAGCGCCTGCCGGGCGGCGGGGTGCGGGTCGCCGTCGCCGGCCGGCGGCGGGCTCACCCGTACGACCACGACGTCCGCCGGTTCGGCGTCGGCGAGGGGGCCCTCGGCCTCGGTCCAGGTGAGGGAACCGTCGGGGGCGGGCGCCGGCAGGACCGGCCACTCCACGGTGAACAGCCCGTCGGCGCCGCCGGTCGGGGCGGTGAGGCGCTCCTTGGGCACGGCGCGCAGCGCGAGGGCCTCCACCGAGGCCACGGGGGCGCCGCTGCCGTCGGCGAGGGTGAGGGAGGCGGCTCCGGCGCCGGCCGGGGAGATCCGGACGCGCAGTTCGGCGGCGCCGGTGGCGTACACGCTCACGCCGCTCCAGCTGAACGGCAGCCGGATGCTGTCGGCGTCGTCCGCGCCGTCCAGCACGAGGGGGTGCAGTACGGCGTCCAGGAGCGCGGGGTGGATCCCGTACCGCCCGGCACTCTCGGCCAGTGCCTCGGGCAGGCGCACCTCGGCGAAGACGTCGGCGCCGCGCCGCCACACGCCGCGCAGTCCCTGGAAGGCGGGCCCGTACGCGTAGCCCGCGTCGGCCAGGCGGGCGTAGATCCCGTCGAGCGGTTCCGGCTCGGCGTCGGCCGGGGGCCACTGGGCGAGATCGGCGTCGGCCGCCGGCCGCGACGGCGTCGGGGTGAGGACTCCGGTGGCGTGCCGGGTCCAGGGCAGCGACCGGTCGTCGCCGTCGGGGCGCGCGTGGATCGTGAAGGGGCGGGTTCCGGAGGCGTCCGGGGCGTCGAGCGCGACCTGGACCCGTACGGGGTCGCGGTGCGGGAGCGGCAGCGGCGCCTCCAGCGTCAGGTCCTCCACGTGCGGGGCTCCGACGTGGCCGCCGGCGGCGGCGGCGAGTTCCAGGAAGGCGGTGGCCGGCGCAAGGACCGTCCCCAGGATGGTGTGGTCGCCCAGCCAGGGCTGCGCGGAGCGCGAGATGCGGCTGGTGAACAGGGCGTCCTCACGCCCCGCGAACTCGACGGCGGCGGTCAGCAGCGGGTGCTCGGCGGCGTCGAGGCCGAGGCTGCGGGCGTCGGTGCGCCGCGTGGGGCCGAGCCAGAAGTGCCGGTGCTGGAAGGGGTAGACGGGCAGTTCGGTGCGTGCGGCTCCCGGGTGGAAGGAGGCGGCGTCCAGCGGTGCGCCGTGGGCGTACGCCTGGGCGAGCGCGGCGCTGAGGGTGTCCGTCTCGGAGCGCCCGGAGCGCATCAGCGCCACGGCGGTGATGCCGGTGTCCTCGTCCAGGGTGCGGCGGGCCAGCGCGGTCAGCACGGCGTCGGGGCCGACCTCGACGAGGACGGTCACGCCCTGGTCGGCGAGCCGGCGGGTGGCGTCGGCGAAGCGGACGGCTTCGCGGATCTGCCGGGTCCAGTAGTCGGGGGAGGTGAGCTGCTCGGTGGTGGCGGGCTCGCCCGTCACCGTGGACAGGATCGGGATGCGCGGTGCGCGCAGTTCCAGGCCTGCCGCGACCGCGCGGAACTCGTCGAGGATGCCGTCCATGTGCGGGGAGTGGAAGGCGTGGCTCACGGTCAGCCTGCGGGTGCGGCGGCCCGCGTCGCTCCACTGCTGGGCGATCCGGGTCACGGCCGCCTCGTCGCCGGAGATCACCACGGAGGACATGGAGTTCACGGCGGCGACGGACACCTCGGACTCGTGGCCCGCGAGGGAGGCGGCGATCTCGGCCTCGGCGCCCTCGACGGCGATCATCGCGCCGCCGGCGGGAGCGGACTGCATGAGCCGGCCCCGGGCCGCGACCAGGCGGGCGGCGTCGGCGAGGGAGATGACGTCCGCGACGTGCGCTGCGGCGAGCTCGCCGATGGAGTGTCCGGCGAGGACGTCGGGGACGACGCCGTGGTGCTCCAGCAGCCGGAACAGCGCGACCTCGACGGCGAAGAGGGCGGGCTGGGTGTACGAGGTGAGGTCGAGGAGGGCGGCCGGATCGGCGGCCGCGGCGTCGGTGTCGCTGTCGGTGCTGGTGGCGGTGTCCGCCGTCGGGGCGAGCAGCACGTCGCGCAGCGGCACCTCCAGCAGTCCGCCGAAGGCCGCGAGGACCTCGTCGAGCGCCGCGGCGAACACCGGGTGCGCCGCGTACAGTTCGCGGCCCATGCCGACGCGCTGTGCGCCCTGGCCGGTGAACAGGAAGGCGGTGCGGCCCGCCGAGGCGGCCGACCCGCGGTGCACCTGCGGGGCGTCGGAGCCCTCGGCGAGCGCCGTGAGCCCGGCCAGGACGCCGTCCGGCTCCGTACCGAGCACGACGGCGCGGTGCTCGAAGGCGGTCCGGGTGGCGGCCAGGCAGAATCCGATGGCCGCGAGGTCGGTGTCCGGCTCCCGTACGCGGGCGGCCAGGTCGGCGGCGCGGGCGCGCAGCGCCTGCTCGTCCCGGGCGCTGAGGACGAACGGCGCCGGTACGGAGGACACGGGTGGGGAGGACACGGGTGGGGAGGACGCCGGTGCGGAGGAATCCGGTACGGAGGACGCCGCCGGGGCGGGGGCCGAGGCCCGGGCGGCGTCGGGACGGGGCGCCGGGGCCTCCTCGATGACGACGTGCGCGTTGGTGCCGCTGATACCGAAGGAGGAGACGGCGGCGCGGCGCGGCCGCCCGCCGGCCGGCCAGGGCCGTTCCTCGGTCAGCAGGGCGACCGTTCCGCCCGACCAGTCGACGTGCCGGGTCGGCTCGTCGACGTGCAGGGTCCTGGGCAGGAGGCCGTGCCGCATGGCCTCGACCATCTTGATGATGCCGCCCACGCCCGCGGCGGCCTGGGTGTGGCCCAGGTTGGACTTGAGCGACCCGAGGAACAGCGGGTCGCCCTCGGCGCGCCCGGCGCCGTAGGTGGCCATCAGGGCCTCGGCCTCGATCGGGTCGCCGAGCCGGGTGCCGGTGCCGTGCGCCTCGACGGCGTCGACCTCGGCGGGGGTCAGGCCTGCGTCGGCCAGGGCTTCGGTGATCACGCGCTGCTGGGAGCGGCCGTTCGGGGCGGTGAGGCCGTTGCTGGCGCCGTCCTGGTTGATGGCGGAGCCGCGGATCACACCGAGGACGGGGTGGCCGTTGCGCTGGGCGTCGGACAGCCGCTCGATCATGAGCAGGCCGACGCCCTCGGCCCAGCCGGTGCCGTCGGCTCCCTCCGCGAAGGGCTTGCACCGGCCGTCGGGGGCCAGCCCGCGCTGGCGCGAGAACTCGACGAACATGCCGGGCGAGGACATCACGGTCGCGCCGCCCGCCAGGGCCAGGTTGGTCTCGCCCGAGCGCAGGGAGCGGATCGCCAGGTGCAGCGCGACGAGGGAGGAGGAGCAGGCCGTGTCGGCGGTGACGGCCGGTCCGACCAGTCCGAGCTGGTAGGCGATGCGGCCGGAGAGCACGCTGGTGGTGGTGCCGGTCAGCACGCCTCCCTGGACGGACTCGGGGGCCTCGTCCATGCGCGGCCCGTACTCCAGGGCCGTGCCGCCGACGAAGACGCCGGTGCGGCTGCCGCGCAGGGTGCGGGCGTCGATGCCCGCCCGCTCCACGGCCTCCCACGCCGTCTCCAGCAGCAGGCGCTGCTGCGGGTCCATGGCGAGGGCCTCGCGCGGCGATATCCCGAAGAACGCGGCGTCGAATCCGCCCGCCTCGTGGAGGAATCCGCCGTGCCGCACGGCGCTGTGGCCGGGCCGGTCGGGGTCGGAGTCGTACAGGTCCTCGGGCCAGCCGCGGTTCTCGGGGAACTCGCCGATCGCGTCGCCGCCCGCCGCGACCAGTCGCCACAGGTCCTCGGGGGAGGTGATGCCGCCCGGGTAGCGGCAGGCCATCGCGACGATCGCGATCGGTTCGCCGTCCGCGTCGGCCCGTACGGGGGCCTCCTGCGCCAGGGCGGCGGCGCCGAGCAGCTCACCCTCCAGGAACGCGGCGAGCGCCTGCGGCGTCGGGTGGTCGAAGAGCAGACCGCTGGGCAGGCGCAGGCCGGTGGCCCGGGCGAGGGCGCTGCGCAGTTCGGTGACCATCAGCGAGCTGAAGCCGAGGTCCTTGAACGGGGTCCGGGCGGGGATCCGGCGGTCGGGCCCGTACTCCAGGACGGCGGCGATGTGCCCGTTCAGCATCTCCTCGACGGCGCGCGAGCGCTCCGCGCCGGGGAGGGCGGCCAGACGCCGTCCGAACTCGCCCCGGGGCGCGGTGTTCTTGGTGCCCGGCCCTGCGGACGGGGCTTCGGCGACGGGCCGATCCAGCGGGGCGGCGGCCCGGCGGACGCCGTCGAACCAGTACCGCTCGCGCTGGAAGGCGTACGTCGGCAGCTCGGCGCGGCGCGCGTCGCCCCGGTCCCCGTACACCGCGCTCCAGTCGGCCCCGATCCCGCGCGTGAACACGGTGGCCAGCGCGGTCAGCGCGGACCGCGCCTCGGGCCGGTCGCCGCGCAGCAGCGGTACGGCGGCGGTCGATCCGGGGTCCATGGCGCAGTCGGCGGCCAGCGAGGACAGCACGCCGTCGGGGCCGAGCTCCAGGAAGGTGGCGATGCCGGTCGCCTCCAGGGTGCGTACGGCGTCGAGGAAGCGCACCGGGCGGCGGACCTGCTCGGTCCAGTAGGCGGGCGAGGTGAGCTGCCCGGGTCCGACGGCCGCACCGGTGACGGTGGAGACGACGGGGATGCGCGGTTCCGCGTAGGTGAGCGTGGCCGCGACGGTGTGGAACTCCTCCAGCATCGCGTCCATGTGCGGGGAGTGGAAGGCGTGGCTGACGGTGAGCCGCTTGGTCTTGCGACCCCGCTCGCCGAGCTCACGGGCGATGTCGGCGGCGGCGCTCTCGTCACCGGAGAGGACGAGGGCGCGGGGGCCGTTGACCGCGGCGAGGGCCAGTTCGCCCTCGCGGCCGGCCAGCAGCGGCAGCACCTCCTCCTCCGCGGCCTGGACGGCGATCATGGCGCCGCCCGGGGGCAGGGCCTGCATCAGCCGGGCCCGTGCGGCCACCAGGCGGGCGGCGTCGGCGAGCGAGAACACGCCGGCGACGTGCGCGGCGGCCAGCTCGCCGATCGAGTGGCCGGCGAGGGCGTCGGGGCGCACTCCCCAGGACTCGGCGAGCCGGAAGGCGGCGACCTCCAGGGCGAACAGCGCGGGCTGGGTGAAGCCGGTGTCGTCGAGGCCGTCGCCGTCGGCGACGACATCGGCGAGCGGGCGGTCGAGCAGCGGATCGAGGTGGGCGGCGACCTCGTCGAAGGCGGCGGCGTACGCCGGGAACGCCTCGTACAGTTCGCGGCCCATGCCGGTGCGCTGCGCGCCCTGCCCGGTGAACAGGAAGGCGGTCCCGCCCGGTTGCGGGGCGCCGGTGACGACGCCGGGGGCGGAGGTGCCGGCCGCGAGTGCGGCCAGCCCGTCGAGGAGGCCCGCGCGGTCGGCGGCCAGGACCACGGCCCGTTCGGCGAACAGGGTGCGTGCGGCGATCAGGGCCCGGCCGGTGTCCTCGGGCGCCTGCGCCGGGCGGGCGGTCGCGAAGTCGCGCAGCCGGCCGGCCTGGGCGCGCAGTGCGGCCTCGTCGCGGCCCGAGACGATCCAGGGGATCAGCGGCCGTGCCTCGGCCCCGGCGGGACCGGTCGTGGCGGGCGCCTCGGAGGGCGCGGGGGCCGGTGCTCCGGAGGCCGCGGGGGCCGTCGCTCCGGAAGTTGGTGCTTCGGAGGCCGTCGGGGCCGGTGCTTCGGAGAGCACGACGTGGCAGTTGGTGCCTCCCATGCCGAACGAGCTGACGCCCGCCACCAGCGGCCGGCTCTCATCGGGCCAGCGGGTCGGTTCCGTCTGCACCCGCAGCCCCAGGTCGGCGAGCGGGATGCGGGGGTTGGGTGTCTCGTGGTTGAGCGTGGCGGGCAGGAGGCGCCGGTGGATGCTCAGCAGGGTCTTGATCAGCCCCGCGATGCCGGCCGCGCCCTCCAGGTGCCCGATGTTGGTCTTGACGGATCCGACGCGCAGCGGCTCGCTGCCCGCGCGGCGGGTCCCGAGGGCGGCGCCGAGCGCGGCGGCCTCGACGGGGTCGCCCACGGGGGTTCCCGTGCCGTGCAGTTCGACGTACTGGACGTCGCCGGGGGCCACGCCGGCCCGCTCGTACGCCTCGCGCAGCACGGCCTCCTGGGCTGTCGCGCTGGGCACGGTGAGCCCGTCGGTGGCGCCGTCGTTGTTGACCGCGGAGCCGCGGATGACACCGTAGACGCGGTCGCCGTCGGCCAGGGCCGCGCCCAGGGGCTTGAGTACGACCACGCCGCTGCCCTCGCCGGGCACGAAGCCGTTGGCCCGGGCGTCGAAGGTGTAGGTGGTGCCGTCGGGCGACAGCGCCCCGAAGCGGGACTCGGTCAGCACGTTCTCGGCGAGCAGGTTGAGGTTCACGCCGGCGGCGATGGCGGTACCGGCCTCGCCGCCGCGCAGGCTTTCGCAGGCCAGGTGGACCGCGACGAGGGAGGAGGACTGGGCGGCGTCCACGGTCATGCTCGGACCGTGCAGACCGAGGTAGTAGGAGACGCGGTTGGCTATGACGCCCCGGTTGACCCCCGTCATGGTGTGCTGGGTGACGGCTTCCGCCCCGTGCAGGTACAGCAGGTTGGTGTAGTCGTCGCGCAGGGTGCCGACGAAGACCGAGGTCCGGCTGCCGCGCAGGGTCGCGGGGAGGATCCCCGCGTCCTCCAGCGCCTCCCAGGCGAGTTCGAGCACGAGGCGCTGCTGCGGGTCCATCGCGGCGGCTTCCCTGGGCGAGATCCCGAAGAAGGGCGCGTCGAAGGTGTCGACGCCGTCGAGGAAACCGCCCCGTCCCGCTCCGAGGCCGGCGCCGTCCTCGCCCCACCGCCCCTCCGGTACGGGGGTGATGGCGCTCTCGCCGCGTGCCAGCAGGTCCCAGAACCCGTCGAGGCCGGCCCCGCCCGGCAGCCGGCACGACATCCCCACGACGGCGATGGGTTCGATCCCGTTCCCGGTCGTGCCGGTGGTCCCTGCGTCGCTGCCGTGCTCGCTCTTCATCACTTCCGGATGCCCTTTCCTACTGCGTATCGCACCGGTCCAAGACTGCCTCTCCGCGTCTTGCAGACCCCGCCCATCCTTGCCATGGCGAAGCTATACGGAGGTCCTTCTGCGCGCGCCACCGAAAGGTAATCGCGAGGTAACCACCGCGCCCGGCCATCCGAAGGGCGGTAATTCGGCCACCCATTCCAACCCCGCGGAAAACGCGTTCTGCAAGAGACCGCGCGATTACCGGCGGATTCGAGTTCCGGGGTATGCCTTGAGGCTGCTCCCGCATCACCGATCCGTGGAAGGAACCCGGATGGACGCGCCCCGCCCCTCCCCCGCGCCGTTGCGCGCCGGCCCGCGCCAATGGGCCGGACTGGCCATACTGACCCTGCCGGCGCTGCTGCTCTCGCTCGACTCGACGGTGCTCTTTCTGGCCCTGCCCCATTTGAGCGCGGCGCTCGACGTCACCAGCACCGAATCCCTCTGGATCATGGACATCTACGGATTCCTGATCGCGGGGTCCCTCATCACGATGGGCACGCTCGGCGACCGTATAGGCCGCCGCCGACTGCTGTTGATCGGCGGGGCCGCTTTCGGTGTGGCCTCCGTACTCGCCGCCTACTCGGCGACTCCGGAAATGCTTATCGCCACCCGAGCCCTGCTGGGCGTCGCCGGGGCCACTCTGATGCCGTCCACCATGGCCCTGATCATGACCATGTTCCCGGAGGCCCGGCAGCGCGGGACGGCCATCGGCATCTGGGTCAGCTGCTTCTCCCTGGGGATCGCCCTCGGTCCCGTCCTCGGGGGGCTGATGCTGGAGTACTTCTGGTGGGGTTCCGTGTTCCTGCTCGCGGTGCCCGTGATGGTGCTGATGCTCGTGCTGGGCCCGATCCTGCTTCCCGAGGCGCGCGGCGAGGAGGCGGGACGGCTCGACCTGCCGAGCGTGGCCCTCTCGCTCGCGGCCATGATCCCGGCGATCTACGGCATCAAGGACCTGGCGAAACACGGGGTGACGCTCCTGGGCCTCGCCTCGGTGCTCGTCGGCGTGGCCATCGCCGCGGTGTTCGTCCGCCGGCAGTTCCGTCTGACGAGCCCCCTGCTCGACCTCCGGCTGTTCGCCAGCCGCCGCTTCACGGCGGCCCTCGTCATCGTGCTGGTCGGGCTGCTGGCCCTCGGCGGGGTGTACCTTTTCGTGACCCAGTACCTGCAACTGGTGCGGGAGCTCCCGCCCTTGGCGGCGGGCATGTGGCTGCTGCCCGCGGCACTGAGCATGGTGGTGTCCTCGATGGTCGCGCCGGCGCTCGCCCAGCGGTTCCGGCCCGGCCTCGTCGTCGGCGCGGGACTGTTCCTGTCCGCCGCGGGCTGCCTGCTGCTCACCGGGGTCTCGGTGGACGGACTGCCGCTGCTCGTGGTCGGCTTCACCCTCTTCTACCTCGGGATCGGGCCGATGGTGACCCTCGGCAACGAGCTCATCGTCGGTTCCGCCCCGCCGGACAGGGCGGGCTCCGCCTCCGCCGTCGGGGAGACCGCCATGGAGATCGGGATGGCCCTCGGCATCGCCGTGCTCGGGAGCCTGGGCACGGCCGTGTACCAGGCCCGGGTGGCCGGGGAGGAGTTCACGGGCGCGTCCGCGGCCGCCGCGCGGGCCGCACGCGACTCGCTGGCCTCCGGGGCGTCCGCGGCCGGCCCGCTGCCCGAGGCGACGGCCCTCCTGGCTCCCGCCCGCGAGGCCTTCACCGGCGCCCTCAACGTGGTCGGCCTGACCGGGGGGTTGATCGTCGGGCTGCTCGTGGCGGTCGCCGTGGTGTCGCTGCGCCAGGTGCCGCCGACGGGCAGCGGGCAGGAGGCGGCGCCGGACGGCGGGCACAGGGCGGCGCCGGACGGCGCGGAGGCCGCCGGAGGGCCTGCCGAAGCGGCCGCGACCGCCGTCTGACCCGCCGCAGGGCCGGGCCGCACGTCGTGCGCGGTCCGGCCCTTCCGTATGCCCGCCGCACGTTCCGCACGGCTCTCCCTCGGGTTCACCGCCTGTGACCTGGGCACTTCACCTCTGCGAAACATACCAACGGGTCGGTGTATTCCTGAGGCGAGAAACCGCCATACCGCACACCGTCACACCCCTGGACACCTAGCCACCACCGGCCGCGCGGGCACCCCGCACGGTAAACACCAGAGGTCCGCGGAGGGCCCGAAAGCGCTTGACATGCGGCCCCAACACTGGTTCTGAGCAGGGCGTTCGGCAAATCGCCAGACCCCCGAACCGATGGCATGGCCACGGATGCCACGCCCCGGCCCCGACAGCCACCCGCCCGCAGCTCTTCGGCCAACTGACGTTCGCATGTCAGCAACATATCCCACTTGAAAACCGGACTGCCGGTTTGTAATGTGCTGTGGGGGAGGACGACACGAACGCCCCGAACCACCGCCGTACCAGTCTTGGGGGAGATATGTGGTTCAAGATGCTGGGCCCGCTTGAGGCCGTCTCCGAAGGCAGGCCGATCGCCCTCGGAGGGAGTAAACAGCGGGCGGCCTTGGGCTACCTGCTGATGCAGCCCAATCAGGCGGTACCCACGAGTCGACTGCTCAGGGCGCTGTGGAACTCCGAGGCGGCCCCGGCGACCGCGCGCAAGATCCTGCAGAACGCCGTCTGGGGCCTGCGCCGCGCCCTCGCCACCGGCTCGGCGTCGGAGCCTCCTGTCGCCCTGCGCACGCAGGCTCCCGGGTACACCCTCGACGTCTCGCCCGACCGCGTCGACCTGCACCTCTTCTACCGCTGGGCGGAGGAGGGCCGGGACCGGCTGGAGGCCGGCGCCCCCGACGCCGCGGCCCTGCTGCTGCGCGACGCGCTCGACCTGTGGCGCGGGCCCGCGCTCTCGGACCTGGTCGAGGTCGGCCTGATGTGGCCCGAGCTGACCACGGTCCAGAACATGCGCCTCGACGTGCTGGAAGACCTCTTCGAGGCGCAGCTGGCCTGCGGGCACCACTACGCGGTGCTCGGGGAACTGGAGTCGATGGTCGAGAACGAACCACTGCGCGAAAGGGCCTGCGGCCAGCTGATGCGCGCCTTCTACCGCAGCGGCCGCCAGGCGGACGCCCTCGGCGTGTACGGACGGCTGCGCGCCGCCCTCGTCGAGGACCTCGGCCTGGAGCCCAGCCGCGAACTCCAGCTCGTCCAGCAGGCGATCCTCAACCACGACCGCGAGCTGCAGTTCCACGGGCCCGCGTCCGGCCCGGTGACGCTGACGCGGCGCGAGCGGCCCGCTCCCGCCGCCGCGCCGACGCCGGAGCCCCTGGCGGCACCCGCCGCCCGCCGGTCCCCCGCCGGACCGCCCGCACGCGTTCCGGCGGCGGCTCCTGCCCCAGCTCCTTCTCTCGCTCCTGCTCCTGCTCCGCATCCCGCGAGCGCGTCGGCGCAGTCGCCGAGCGCGGTGCGTCGCACGGCGAGCCTGCTCCTCGTACGCGCCGAACCCCGCGGGGAGGACATCAACACGGCGCTCAGCGACATGAGTACGGTGATCCAGCGCGAGATCGAGGCCTGCGGCGGTGTCGTCGCGGCGTCGATGGGCTCGGTCAGCCTGGGTCTGTTCCTGGCGGCCCCGGAGAGCGAGGACCACGCGGTACGGGCGGTCCGGGCGGCAGCGGCGCTGCGCGAGGCGTTCGACCCGGCCGTCGCACCCGCGGGCCACGGCCGGCTGCGCGCGGCCGTCACCACGGGCGAGGTCCTCATCCGCCCCACGGCGAGCGCGGGCGGGCACCCCCTGGTCAACGGGGCGCTGCTGCACAGCTGCGAGACCATGCTGTCACTCGTCGGCGACCGCGGCGTCCAGGTCTGCTCACGCACCCGCCAGGCCACGGCGGGCCTCTTCCCCTACGCCGAACTGCCGGGCTCCACAGCGTCCCCCGCGCGCTGGCGGCTGCTGGACTGGCTCGCACCCGGGGCCGCCGGCGCCTCCGCGACCACCTGGTCCGGACCGCGCGAGGCCGCGATGGACCCGCACCGCGAGCTCACGGCCCGCCACGGGCGCTCCTCCGCGCACCCGGCTCCGGATACAGCACGCCAGCGGATCCTCGCCGGACTGAGCGCGGCGGCGCGAAACCAGGACTCCTCACCCGCGCCGGCCTTCAAGGGCGGCCGGTCCTCCGGCCACGACCCGTACGCACTGCACGACGTCGTCCTGGCCGCCTACTCCGCCCACTCCGCCTGACGACCGGCGGAAGCGCCGAACACGTAGACGTGTGAGCCCAGTCGGCGCTGCGGCCGGCCGGCCGCCGGCCTCCCGAACGAGCTTGCGGCTCGGGAGGCCGGCAGCGGCACGTACGCCTACCCGCACAAACGGACCAGTCGGGCGGTTAACCCGCGCGGGTGACCGGGCGCGCTCAGCGTTCGACGATGCCCGAGGCAACCAGTCCGCCGAGGTTGGGGCTCTCCACCAGCCGCGGCAGCAGCAGCTCCCAGAAGGTGGTGACGGTCGTACGCGACAGCCACCGCGGGTCCTTGCCGCCCAGGGTCTCGAACCCGGCGGCGACGGCGACGACGGCGGTCGCCACGTCCTGCGCCGTCAGCCCGTCCGCCAGGACTCCCTCGGCCTCGGCCTTCGCGAGTGCGGCTTCCACCCACTCCCGCCAGATGTGGCGGAGGTCGCATGTGGCGCCGATCCGCGAGACGTTGGCACTCAGGTCGAAACCCGCGCGCAGGACGACATCGTCGCGCAACGCCCGGGTCAGGCTGTGCGTGGCGTCGATCAGCCCCTGGAGGGTGCGCCCGGCCCGGCGCCCGGTGATCTCGTCGAGGCGCCTGCGCGCCAGCCGGATCACCGCGTCCGCGAGGGCCACCTTGCTGGGGAAGTGGAAGTGCAGCGCACCGCTGCTCACGCCGGCCTGGGAGCTGATGGTGGCGAGCGAGGCCGACTCGAAGCCGTCGCGGTCGAAGAGCACGGCCGCCGACGCGATCAATGCGTTGCGCGTACGTACCGCGCGTTCCTGTGTGGCCAAGGGAGGCTCCGTCGTCAGGCAGGGGTCGGGGTCCGAGAGAGACGGCGCCCCACTCGGCTCGCATCGCTGGTCCCTCACGCCGATTCTAACAAACCGCCATCGCGGTTTCTATGCGTTGGCATGGAACGTCTTGCCGGAGATCACATCCGTCGCACTCCGGCGAACCCGACCGTGACGGCGCATCACCATCCCGCCCCCGCCCGGCAGCCGCCCCCGCCCGGCGCACGCGGAAGGGCCCCGCGGCCGACTCGCCGCGGGGCCCCTCTCCCGCCCGTGTTCCGCCGTCCCCGGCGCCCGTTACTCCGGTCGCAGCACCACGGGGAGGGAGGAGTAGCCGTTCAGCAGGAAGGTCGGCAGCGGTTCGATGTCCTCCACCGGCCGGGCGAGCACGGCACTCGGGTAGCGCCCGAAGAGGACGTCGAGTGCGACCGTGGCCTCCAGGACGGCCAGCGGCGCCCCCAGGCAGCGGTGCACGCCGTGCCCGAAGCCCAGCGTGTCCCGCCCGGTGCGGAGCAGGTCGAACTCCGCGGCGTCCGGCCCGTACCGCTGCGGGTCGCGGCCGCCGGCCGCGAAGGACACGAGGATCGGGTCGCCCTGCGCGAGCCGCACCCCGTCGAGCTCGATGTCCTCGACCGCGAAGCGCATCGGCGAGAAGTTCGCGGGGCTGTGCACCCGCATCGTCTCGGCGACCACGTCCTCCCAGTCGGCCTTGCCCTCGCGCACGTACGCCAGTTGGCCGGGGTGGGTCAGCAGGGCGACCGACGCGTTGGTGATGAGCGCGGCGGTGGTGTCCTGGCCCGCGGCGATCAACAGGAAGAGCGAGCCGAGCAGTTCCTGCTCGGTGAGCCGCTCACCGCCGTCCCGGGCCTCGATGAGGGCCGAGGTCAGGTCGTCGCCGGGCTGGGCCCGCTTGGCGGCCACGTGCGAGGCCAGCAGCCCGAATGCCGTCATCCGGGCAGCTTCCATCTCCCGCGCCGCCACCGTGGTACTGAAAACGGTGCCCAGGGCGCCGCACAGGGCGTCGCGCGCGGCGCCCTGCTCGACGCCGAAGAGCTCGCAGATCACCTGGAGCGGCAGCAGCTCGGCGAACGCGGCGCGCAGGTCGACCGGTCGGCCCGCCGGCACGGACTCCAGGGCGCCGAGGAGCTCCGCGGCTATCCCCTCGATCCGGGGCCGCAGGGCGGCGGCCCGCCGCGCCGTGAAACTACCGGCGACGAGTCTGCGCAGCCGCGCGTGCTCCTCGCCGTAGGAGAACAGCATGTTCTCGTTGGCGACCCAGGGGTAGAGCGGCCACTCGGACGTGATCCGCCCGTCGATGAAGTCGGGCCAGTGCCGGCGCGCGTCCTTCGACACCCGCGGGTCGAGCAGGAGCCGCTCGACGAGTTCCTGGCGCACCACCGCCCAGGCGCGGACCCCGCCCGGGAGCTCCACCCCGACCGCCGGACCCCGCCCCCGCAGCATCGCGACCTCGCCCGCGATGTCCTTCCCCGTCACGTCCAGCGCGTACGGGCAAGCAGTCAGGTCCATCTGTGCACTCCGTTCGGTTGGTCATCGCGTTCCGTGCCCCACCACACACACGCACCGGGGAGAGCGAAGTGCCCTCTCCCCCCTTCCGACGTCCGCGTACGGACCGTGCGCGCGGCACCGCGGACGGCGGACGCCGTGCACGGAGCCGTACTCACGGGATCGCACCCACGGGGTCGCACTCACTGCGGCACTGCGGCCGCCGCCTTCTCGTCGCGCAACTTGACGGCCGCCTCGTACACCCGCTCCGCGCGGTCGGCGGCGAAGTCCAGGCGTACGAGGACTCCCGGCATGGCGATGGAGGCCAGCAGGGTCCGCATCAGGTCGGTCACCCGCTCCACCATGTCCGCGTGGCCGGTCATTATCTTGGAGAGCACCTGGACCCCGGTGAAGCTGCCGGTGAACAGCTTGGCCATGTCCTGGATGTCCACGTGCGGAAGCAACTCCCCGGCCTCCCGCGCCCGGTTGAGCACCGAAGCGTTGTGGCTGTTCCACGCCTGCATGGGGACCTTGCGGTCCAGGCCGTCGTGCGGGGACCCCTGGTCCACGGCGAGCCGCACGCTGCCGCGCACCATCGGATCGCCCTTGTGCAGCAGATAGGCGAGCACCAGGGCCTCGTCCACGCTCTGCTGGAGGAACAACTCCTGCTCCGGCACCGGCGGCAGGGCGTCGACCTGCCCGATCAGGACCTCCTGGGCGAGCTCCTCCTTCGACGCGAAGTGGAAGTAGAGGGCGCCCTTGGTGACACCGGACTTCTTCAGCACCTCGGAGATCGTCGCGGCCTCGTAGCCGACCTCGTCGAACAGTTCCGCGGCTGCAAGCAGCATCTTCTGCCGCGTGCGAATGGCTCGCTCTTGCCGCGCCATCCACGTCCTCCATGTGCTGGGCCGGAACAAACCGACAGGTTCGCAATCTGAACGTCGCGCACGCGGCGCGACGTCCGGGGCGATCGCCCCGACGCGGCCGGCACATGTGCTGACCGGCGCAAGCGTAGTCACATCCTACGGCCACTCCGCGTCCACAATAGGAGAATAAAACCAGGTCACCGGTTTTAACAATCGGACTCTTGAAAACTAAACCGGCTGGTACGTATCTTTGGTCCGTCTGCACTTCGGTTCCTAACGGGGAAGGTCCGATGTCCGCACCAACGCTCCATCAGTCGGAAGTATGCGCAGCCGGTGAGCCCGGGGGGGCTCCCAACCTCATCGCACAGCCTCGCACTTCGCACCCGCCGGCGGTCGCCTGCGGCCCCTGCGCCTCCCGTTCCTCCGCCGCCTCGGGTCCTGCTCCCAGCGAGCTCACCCGCCTCCTGTTCGACGGAGCGGACCGCGACCGGGTGCACGGGGACTGGCGGGCACTCGCGGGCGGCGCCGCCTTCGCCCACCGGCCCGGCCTCTCCGCCGCGGAGCGGACGGAACTCTCCTACGACCGGCTGCGCCTGGTCAACCGGTCGGTCACCGATGCCGCGCATCTCACGCGCGACGCACGCCGGTTGGCGGCGCTCCACGAGTGGACCGGGTTCGTCGACGGCGGCCTGTGCACCCTGGCCAGCATCCACTACAACCTCTTCCTGGGCAGCTTGGTCGACCACGACGGCCATCACCGCGATCTGTCGGCCTACACCGCCATGCGGCGCGTCGGCACGTTCCTGTGCACCGAGCTGGAACACGGCAACGACGTGGCGTCGCTGCAGACCGTCGCGGTCTTCGACCGCGGGACCGGCGGGTTCATCCTGAACACGCCCGGTCCGGGCGCGCAGAAGTTCATGCCCAACACCAGTCTCATCGGCGGCCCGAAGAGCGCCGTGGTGGCCGCGCGCCTCCTCGTCGACGGGAAGGACCAGGGCATCTTCCTGTTCCTGACCCCGCTGAGCGACCAGGCCGGGCACCTGCCCGGGGTCCGGGTCCGTCAACTGCCGCAGCGTACGGGAACTCCCGTCGACCACTGCCTCACCGCCTTCGACCACGTACGGCTCCCCCGGGAGGCCATGCTGGAGGCCGATCACGGCCGGCTCGGCGAGGACGGCACCCTGGCCAGCAGTCTGGGCAACCGGCGGAAACGTTTCCTCCGGTCCGTCGGCCGGGTCACCATGGGCAAGCTCTGCATGAGCGCGGGCACCCTGGGCATGGCCCGGTCCGCGCTGGCCATAGCGGTGCGCTACGCCCAGCACCGGCACATCAGCGGCCCGAAGGCCGGGGAGCGCATCCCGTTGGCCGCCCACCGGAGCCACCACGGGAGACTGCTGGGCTCCCTCGCCGACGCGTACGCCATGACGTTCCTGCACCGCTCGGTCCTCGACCGGTGGGTCACGCACGACGAGGCGGACCGGGAGGAAGTGGAGCGTTCGGTGGCCGTGGCCAAGGGCTGGATCACCTGGCAGGCGAGGGAGATCACGACCGAGGCCCGCGAACGCTGCGGCGCACAGGGCCTCTTCCCCGCCAACGGCATGTCAGAGCTGCCCGGCAACATCGAGGGCGGGATCACCGCGGAGGGCGACAACCTCGTCATCTGGGTCAAGGCGGCGGCCGAGATGGTCTTCGGGCACGAAGTGCCCCCGGCCGCCCCTGGGGTGCCTCCCGTCGGCGAACGGGCGCTGACCGACCCGGAGTTCCTCCGCGACCTCCTGCTGTCGGTCGAGCGGACCTGGCAGGCGCGCGCCCGCCGGGCACTGCGCGGGGGCGCCCCGGGCAATCCGGTCGGCCGCTGGAACGAGACCTCGGGCGCCGCCCTGGAGATGGTGTCCGTGCACGCCCGGCGCGAGGCGGCCGACGCCTTCCTCGCGGCGGCCGAGCGCGCCGCGGACCCGGCGACCCGGCGCCTGCTGCGCCGGCTGTGCTGCCTGTTCCTGCTGCGCCAGTTACGTCCGTACACGGGGGACCTGCTCGCCGAGCAGCGCCTGACCCCCGAGCACGCCCTGGGGGTGCACCAGGCGGTCGAGGCGGTCACGGCCGAGCTCGCCCCGCACCTGGCGGAGCTGGCGGACGCCTTCGACCTGCCGGAGGAGTTCCTCTCCGGCGTGCCCGTCGCCAACGCGGACTACCTCGACCACTACCAGGGGCCTACCGCGCCCTGACGCCGCCGTGCCCCCGTCCGGGGCGGAACACACCGGACGGGGGCACGGGAGCGCCTCGCGGCGGGGCGGGGTCGGCCGGCGGGGCGGGGTCGGGCCGAGTCAGTGGGTGAGGTGCCAATCGCCCGGCGAGGGCATGTGAGGAGACAGCGCACGGGCGCGCTGCCACATGCCGTGGACCTGCTGGGCGGGGCGCTGCTGCTCCCCGTGGAGGGCGTTGAGGATGATCAGGCCCCCGGTCAGGGCCGGTACGACCCACTGGGCACAGGCGAGGTGCCGCTCGGCCTTCTTGGTGTCGAAGGGGTGCCGGTCGGCCTTCTCCGCGTCCTGGAGGTCGCCGGAGGAGGCGTACTCGATCTTCTTGCCGAGCACGCGGGCGTAGGCGGTCGCGGCGAGGGCCGCTCCGGTCAGGACGGTCTTGGCCAGGGTGGAGGCGGCGACGCCCTGCTGCGTGGCGACGCGGGCCGCGTTGGCCGCCAGCAGGCCACTGGAGCCGACCAGGTGGGCGCCGATCGCCGCGGCGCCCACCGGCGCCCACCTCGCCCAGCCGGTACTCGCGATCCGCGCGCCGGCCTCCCACGTCGCGCCCTCCGCCTTGGCGGCGCCGTTGAGGCCGACCGCTCCCATCAACGAGCCGCCGAACCAGGCGGCCAGCCCGACGTCATGCAGACTTCTCAGCACGGTGTTGCGTTCGGACATGCGGTTCTCCTCCACGGGCACGCGGGATGCCGACAGGCTCGTCAGCGCTGCGGCCACCGTCGCCCGCACGCCCCGCCACCGCCATCCCGATTGCTCCGAACGGCCTGCCGCTCCCGCCGCCCGCAGGGACTTCGGCCGTCAGGATCCGGGCCGCGGCGGGCCTTCTCCGTGTGTCCGGCGGGCCGGGGCGGGGGTGCGGCGCCAGCGGGTGCGCGCGGCAGGGGGCTGCTCTAGCGTCGGAAGAGGGAGGGGAGAGCCCTGCCGAGCCGGTACGGCGCGGGAGCCCGGGCCCCGTGGGCCGCGGGCCGCTGATCGGCTGTGCGCGCTCGGCGCCGTTCCGACGCGGGTCCGGTACGCATCCAGGTCCCG
The DNA here is from genome assembly GCF_042716255.1 of Streptomyces sp. NPDC058662. Lineage (NCBI taxonomy): Bacteria > Bacillati > Actinomycetota > Actinomycetes > Kitasatosporales > Streptomycetaceae > Streptomyces > Streptomyces sp. NPDC058662. The sequence continues at coordinate 24,619 of NZ_JBHXRU010000010.1, forward strand.
GGCCGCGCGACGATCCCGGAGAGCAGGTGCGTCCCATGCGCACGTCGACCCGTATCGCAGGTGTCCTCACCGGCCTGACCCTCGCACTCGGCGGTGCGGCCCTCACGGCCCCCGCCGCCCACGCGGATGTCACGGCCTGCATCAACCAGGTCGAGCGGGAGCTCAGGGGCGGCGAGGCCCCCGGAGCCGTCCGGACGGCCTGCTACGTCGGGCAGACCGGCGACCACGACCGCTGCGTGACCGCCCTGACCGCCAGCAGCGTGACGAACGGAACCGCGGTCACCGCCTGCCGCGTGGCTCCGTAGGCGCCTGTCCCAGGCCTCGTCCGGGAAGGGTGACCGATGAGTTCGGGCGGCGGATCGGGTCTGCCCCGCATGACTCACCTCATCGCTCGCATCGCGCTCTCCTCCGACGGCCTCCCCACCGGGACCGGCCCCGACCCGTGCGCGGCATCGCCCGCGGCGCACCCGGCACGCCACGGATCCCGGTGATCTGATGACCACGGTCAACGCCAACGGAGTCGATCTGGGCGTCGAGTCGTTCGGTGACGACGACGCGCCACTCGTCCTGCTCGCGGGCGGGACGACGATGCTCTCCTGGCCCGACGCGCTGTGCGAGCGTCTGGCTGCCGGCGGGCGGCGGGTGGTGCGCTACGACCTGCGCGATTGCGGGGAGTCGACGACCACGGACCCGGAGGCGCCCGCCTACACCCTCCGCGGCCTCGCCGCGGACGCGGCGGCCCTCGCCGACGCGCTCGGCGGGGGGCCCGCGCACCTCGCCGGGATCGGCGTCGGCGGGATGGTCGCCCAGGTCGCCGTGCTCGACCATCCGGGCGCGTTCTCGGCGCTCACCCTGGTCGGCACCCGCCCCGTCGCCCCCGGCCCGGCCGACGCCGACCTTCCCGACCATGACGGGGCGATGCTGAGGCGGCTGTTCGGGCGTCCGATGCCCGAGTGGACCGACCGGGAGGCGGTGGCGGAGTACGCCGCCGCCGGCGCGGAGATCCGCGGCGACGACCCGGTCGCCGCGCGCGCGACCGCCGCGCGCGTCTGGGACCGTACGCCCGGAACCGCGCCGCCCGTCCAGATGGCGAGTCAGATGGGCACGGTGTTCTCCAGGCTCGACTGCACACCCCGCTGGCGCGAGCGACTGCCGGAGATCCAGGTCCCCGCGCTCGTCGTCCACGGCCGCCGCGACCGGTTCTTCCCCGTCGGCAACGCCGAGGCGCTGGCGCGCGAGATCCCCGGGGCACGGCTGCTGGTCCTCCAGGAGGCCGCCAACGCGATCCCCGACGCGGCCGTCGGCGAGGTCACCGACACGATGCTCGGGCTCGGCTAGGGCGTCTCTTCCGGCGCGTGTCGCGAGCCCGGCCGGATCCGCCAGAGACGACCTGGAGGACGGCGCCGCGCGGCAGGGCGAGCGGAGTCCGATGCGGCACTGGCCGACGGCTTGCGGCCGGGCGTCGCGCGGCCTCCGATCGTGCCGACCGGCCGGGGGCCACCCGTCCGGGGGCCACCCGTCCGGCCGCGACCCTTCCGGCGGCACCCACGTTGCCTCCTGACGACCGCGTCGTTGGGCGCTGGGCGCGACGTCCGTCGCGTCCCCACGCAGGTCCGTGAGAAGGAGCCCCCTTGCTGCATCCCCGATACTCCGCCCCTCCCGGCGGACCGTTCCGCCCCAGCCGCCGCTCGGTCCTCGCCGGTGCGCTCGGGGTCGGCGCGGCGACCTGGTGGCCGGCGGCCCCGAGCGCCTACGCCTCCTCCGCCGCGGCCGGCCCCGAGGTCTTCGGCTGCGAGACCTGGGGCGCGCGGCCGCCGGCCGAGTCGGTCGTGGTCCTGGCCGAGCCACCGCGGCGGATCATCGTGCACCACACGGCGACGGCGAACGTGGAGGACTACTCGCAGCAGCGCGCCTTCGCCCTGGCGCGGGCGATCCAGAACTACCACATGGACACCCACGGCTGGATCGACACCGGCCAGCACTTCACCGTGAGCCGCGGCGCGTACGTCACCGAGGGCCGCCACCGCAGCCTGGCCGAACTGTCCGCGGGCCTGCGCCAGGTCCGCTCCGCCCACTGCGTCGGGCAGAACGACGTGTCCGTCGGCATCGAGAACGAGGGCACGTACACCGGGGTGGAGCCGCCGGCCCGCCAGTACGAGGCCCTCGTGGCGCTGTGCACGCACATCTGCGGCCAGTACAGCCTGCCCCCGTCCGAGATCTACGGTCACCGGGACTTCAACAGCACCGCCTGCCCCGGTGACCGCCTCTACGCCCTCCTCCCCCAGCTGCGCCAAAACGTCGCCGCCCGGTTGGGCGTCCCCCAGGGGGAGGACGGTGAGGACGGCGGGCGGAGCCTGTGGAACGGTTCCGCGCCCTCGGAGTACCTCCCGCCGGACCTGGTGGAGCGGGAACTCTCCCGCCATCTGCCCTGAGGCCGGGCGACCGGGCGGCCGGGCGACCGGGTGGCCGGGCTACCGCAGCCGCGGGCGCAGCGGCCGGGCCGGCGCGCCCGTGGCGGAGGCATCGTCGTCGGGCAGGAGCCCCAGCATGTCGAGCAGGATCCCCAGCTCCGCGGCGCTTGTGGCACGGGCGGCGGCCGCGCGGCGCGCCGCCTGCCGCTCGGCGAGCGCTGCCGGGCCGGAGACGGTCGGTACATCGATGGCGTACGGATCGTTCATGCCCCGATCCGACCACTCCCCCGCGTCCACGGCAGCCCCAGCCTGCTCCACCCGCCGCAACGGCGGGTCCCCGGGCTTCCCGGTCGGCGGGGTTCTGGGCAGGGTCTGGGCGCCGGGCGTGCCCGTCAGCCGTCCGGGGTTCCCAGCCGGGCGCTGATCAGGTGCGCGGCCTCGGTCAGCCGCAGGCGCCGGCCGGGTTCCTCGGCCCGCTCCAGCTCGCCCCGCAGGGCCCGTTCGGTCCGCACCATCGTGGCGCGGGGCACGGGTACCCGCTGGCCGGGCTTCTCCGTGAACGGCTGGAGTTCGGCGGCCGCCGCCTGGGCGTCGTGCGAGGCGCTGCGGCGCAGCGAGAGGAACACCCGGGCGAGCCAGTCGGCCGGGATCTTCACCATGAGATCAGTCATACCGAGGCCAACGACGCCGCGCCCGCCCGGTGGCAGGTCGTCGCTCGCCCGGCCCAGTGGAGGGCGCTCGGACGGCCCGCGCGGGCGGGCGTACCGGGCCCGGCGCTCGCACAGTGGAGGGCGGGCCCGCGAGCGCGGTGCCGTGACGGAGGGAGCGTGGCCGGTGGATACGGGACGACGTGCCGTACTGGCGGCACTGGTGGGGGCGGGGCTCGCGCCCGGCTCGGCCGCCCTGGCGGCGTCCGCGCACGCGGCGCCCCCCTGTACGCCGCCCCTCGCGGGGCGATCGTCGAGCCCCGGCGGACCCGGGCGCCGGCCCGCGGCCGCCGCCGGGCCGGTCCCGCCGGACTTCCTGCTCGGTGACGAGATCCGCCGGATGCCGACCACGCGGAAGGTCGCGGCGCTCACCTTCAACGCCGCCTGGGACGAGAGCGGGATCGACACGGTCCTGGCGGAACTGCGCCGGCGGGGGCTGCCCGCCACCTTCTTCCCGACCGGCCGGTTCGCCGCCGCGCATCCCGCCGCCGTACGCGCCATGGGCGCCGCACCGCACGGCTTGGGCAACCATTCCCACAGCCACCCGTACTTCGACGACCTGAGCACCGAGGAGCGGGCCGACGAAGTCCTGCGCGCCGACGCGGCGATCCGCGAGGCGTCCGGGACGGAGCCCCTGCCGTTCTTCCGCTTCCCCTACAGCTCGACCACCGAGGACGCGATCGCCGATGTCAACGATCTCGGTTACGCGGTCATCGAGTTCACGACCGACACCAACGGGTACCTGGGACCGGGCGGCGGCATGACGGTGGCCGCGGTGGTCGAGCGGGCCGTCGACGCCCTCACCCCCGGCGCGATCCTCCAGATGCATGTCGGCAGCGCCGGCGACGGCGTTGTCCTGGACGCCCTGGCCCTGCCGCGCATCATCGACGCCGTCCTGGCCGCGGGCTACGAGGTCATCGACCTCCGCCGGCTCCTCACCGAGGAGTTCTCCACCGCGAGCCTTGGTCCGGGCCTGTCGACGCTCTAGATCCGCCGCCGCCACCGGGACCCGCGGGTGCGGGCCCGGTGGCGGCGCGACGTTCCGCCGCGTTCGCGGCCCGGCGACGCTACGCCTACGCCTTGCGGAGCCGGCCGATGATGCCGTTGATGTCGTGGATGAACATGTCGTGCCGGATGAAGTGTCCGCCCGGCCGTTCGTGCGACTCGTGCGGAATGCCGGCGTTGTCGAGGTGCCACCGGAACTCGCGCTGCCCAGCGAGCACCTGCTCCTCGTTGAACCGGTCCTCGATCGCCTCCGGCGTGGTGCCGGCGACCAGGAACACCCGCTTGTGCCGGTAGCTCTCGATCCGCTGCACCGGGTTGTCGGCGCTCACCCGTCCCTCGTCCCACGGCACGCCGTAGACGAAACCGCCGCCCAGCTCCGCGGCGAAGGAGGAGGCGTTGGCCCAGTGCACGACGGCGCCGTGGTCGCGGCGCAGGCTGGCCGGGCCGGAGTGGGAGCTGACCGAGGCGAAGTGGCCGTAGTACTTGGCCGCGTACTTCAGCGCGCCGAAACCGCCCATCGAGAACCCGGCGACGGCGCGGCCGTCGTATTCGGCGAAGGTCCGGAAGTTCTCCTCGACCCACGGGAGCAGCTGGTGGATGTGGAAGTTCTCCCAGTCGCGCGGGCCCACGTTGGTGCTGACGGGGTTGGAGTACCAGCCCGCGCGGCCGCCGTCGGGCATCACCACGATGATCGGCTTGCCCGCCGTCCACGCGCGGATGCCTTCGCGGTCGAAAGTGATGAAGTCCTGGTTGCCGCCGTGGAAGAGGTAGAGGACGGGGTAGGTGCGCCCGCTCCAGTGGTAGTCGTCGGGGAGCAGGACATTGACCCCGGGTGCCCATCCGATCGCGTCCGTGTCGAAGCGGTAGTACCACATGCGGGGGTCCGACTCGTTGCGCTCCCGGATGCGCAGTCCGGCGGCGTCACCGACCGCACGGGCTGTCGCCGCCGCCCCGACGACCCCCGCGCCGCCGAGGGCTGTCGCGGCGGAGAGTCCGGCGACGGACCTCAGGACGCTCCTGCGGGTGGGCTGGTGCAGGCTCACTGTGACCTCCTGGTCGAAAGATGCGGTAGTGCGCGTCAGTTGATGCGTCAGTGGGTTCGGGGCGGCGCCGCGGGCCGGTGCTGCGGGCCGATGGCTGAGGCCGGTGGCCCAGGTCGGTGGTGCGGGCCAGTGGTGCGGTGGTGCGGGACAGTGGCGGGTCAGTCCTTGGTGATCCAGGTGCCCTTGGCCGGGTTCCAGTGGATCGTGGCGTTCTGGAACCGTTGGACCTTGCCGCCGGCCTCGTCCTCCTCATCGGTGACGGCGTAGCCCAGCGCGCCTTCGTGGCCGGCCGCGTGGAAGGCGTCGTAGATGGCGCCGTGGACCACGTGCGCGCCCGTCTGCGGCGACCACAGGAACAGGCCCCGCTCGAAGAACTGGTACCGCCCCCGCGTCCCGTTCGGCGCCGCCGCACCCTCCGCCTCGTCCATCGTCGGGAAGCCCCAGCGCCGCTCCGCGTCCGTCGCCCAGAACTTCCCCAGGATGTCCCCGTAGATCGCGTGCGACTCGTCCGGCCGCCAGATCACGATCCCGTTCTGGAACGCCTGGAACCGACCGCCGAGCGAGGAGTCGCGCTCCCCCGTGGTGGGCCAGCCGAGCGGACCCCCGGGCCCGCCGAGGCTGTCGTACTTCGCCCGGATCGAGCCGTACGGCATCAGGTCGTCCAGCTGGTGGTAGCGCCGGGGCGAGAAGCCGCGGAGGCCGTTGCTCCACACGCGCTCCTCGGCGACCTGGCCGAAGTCGTACGTCTCCCGCACCACCGGCTGCGTGTGCGCGGCGTCCGCCCAGCGGACGAACAGCGCCACGTGGTCGACGCCGCCGGAGTCGCGCAGCAGGGCGTCGCCCGGCTGGAGTTCGTGGGCCGGGATCTCGGCGGTGACGTCCCACAGGCCCCAGGTGGTCAGGGATGTGTTCAGGTGCCAGGCCATCGACACGAAGCCCGAGCAGTCGGGCCGGTAGCAGCCGAACTGGTTGTTGTGGCAGCCGCTCTGGCTGTACGGGACCCGCTCCGCGATCCACGACCAGGCGCGGTCCATCACCTCGCCCCGCCCGATGCTCCCGCCCGGTTCCGACGCGCTCGCGGCCGGGGCCGCGGTCAGGGTGAGGGCGACGGCCGCCAGGATCGACACCAGCGCCCCCCACACGCGCCGTGCTGTCCGCGTCCTCATGTCCGGATCCTCACGTCTGCGGTCCTCATGCCCGGGGTTCATATCTGCGGTCCTCCTATCTGCGGTCCTCACGCCTGCGGTCCTCATGTCCCGGTCCTCCCTGTCCGGTGCGCTCATCGGCGGGACCTCAATCCGTCGTGATCCAGGTGCCCTTGGCCGCAGTCCAGTGGATGGTGCCGTTCTGGAACCGCTGGACCTTGCCGCCGGCCTCGTCCTCCTCGTCCGTGACCGCGTAGCCCAGCACCCGTTCGTGGCCGGCCGTGTGGAAGGCGTCGTAGATGGCCCCGTGGACCACGTGCGCGCCCGTCTGCGGCGACCACAGGAACAGGCCTCGCTCGAAGAACTGGTACCGCCCCCGCGTCCCGTTCGGCGCCGCCGCACCCTCCGCCTCGTCCATCGTCGGGAAGCCCCAGCGCCGCTCCGCGTCCGTCGCCCAGAACTTCCCCAGGATGTCCCCGTAGATGGCGAAGGCCGCGTCGGGCCGCCAGATCACGATCCCGTTCTGGAACGCCTGGAACCGACCGCCCAGCAGGGCGTCCTCCTCGGCGCGCACCGGGTGGCCGAGCGCGCCGCCCGGCCCGCCCAGGCCGTGGTACTTGGCTCCGATCGCCCCGTACGGCTGGAAGGCCTCGTCCCGCTGCGCCCGCGCGATGCCCTCCGCCTGGTCGTACCGGTCCGGATAGGCGGAGCGCTGGACGGCCTGGGCGAGCTGCCCGGCCGTGCTGCCCTCCATGCCCGGCTCCATCTCCAGGGCCACGTCGAAGAACTTGTTCGCCGCGTAGTCGACGTCGCGGATCTGCTCGGGCGTGCCCCAGCCCTGCGAGGGCCGCTGCTGGAACACCCCGAGGGAGTCCCGGTCCCCGCAGTCCAGGTTGTTCATCCGGGATTCCACCCAGCCGGTCTCGAAGCCGGCCAGCATCACCTTGTCCGACACGCCCCGCCGCTGGCCGACCTCGTAGACCTTGCGGGTGACGGCGATGTCGCGCTCCGCGGGAACGTAGCAGTACGCCTCCGCCGGCGCGGTGTGGGCGAGCGGTCCGGGGACCTCGTCCATGCCCCCCGCCCACGCGGGGCGGGCCAGGCCCGACACGGCCGCGAGGGCCATGAGGACCCCCACCGCGCGTCTCGGGCGTCGTACGGCTGAGCCACCGAACATCACGGAACCCTTCCTCCCCTGTCCGGGTCGCCTGCGAGCTCGCAGCGATCCGTGGACCATCGGTCGGCAAGGTAGTCGCGGGGGCCGCGGGCGGGACATCCGGAACGTTCCGGAGTGACAACGGGCCGCCCCGGCGGGCATCGTGGAGCCCGAGGCCACCGCCCGGCCGGCCCGGCGCGGGTGTTCACCCCGAGGCGGCCCTCGGGCATCGGGGGGTCTGGGGGCGGTCCTTGGTCCGTACGGCGGGCAGCCAGGCGGTGGCCGGCGCGGAGCCGGGCGGAAGGCGCACCCGGTACCAGTCGGTGGAGTGCGCGCCGTCCTCGTCGATGACGGGCATGCCCTCGGGGAGCCGGCAGTCGGCGGCCAGGACGTCACCGTGCCATACGCGCGTGGGTACGACGTTGTCGGCCGTGTAGGGGCGCCGCGGGTCGACAGCCAGGCCCAGGCTGCACTGCGGGTCCCGGTCCGTACGGTCCCTGCACTGCTGCTCGGCGTTGTACACGCCGACCCGGCCGGGCGCACCGGACGCGCCGTCGCCGACCGGGTACGGCCAGAGCGCCGCGGTCGCCGCGACGGCGGCGCCGGCCAGGACGGCGGCGCGGCGCCGCCGCCTCGCCGGGCGGGCGTGCTCCGCGGGCCGAGGGCCGGGGACCGGGTCCGGGGCCCGGTCCTCGCGGGTCTCCATCCGCGCGAGGAGGCTCTGCGCCGTGTGCACGGCGCGGGCTGCGTGCGTCGGGGCGAGGCAGTCGGCGGCCAGCCCGCGCCAGAACGGCGGCACCGCGTTGTCCATGCGCAGCTGCGCCCGTCCGTCGGCGTACTCCTGGATCGCGGCGCCGCGGGCTCCCGGGGTGGCGCCGGGGAACGGCGAGGCGCCGGAGGCGAACAGCTCGTGGATCATGATGCCGAGGGCCCAGATGTCGGCACTCGGCCGGACTTGGACGCCGTGCTCGCCGAGCGGGGCCCGCCAGCGTTCGGGCGGCAGGTAGTCCAGGGTGCCCATGGGGGGTGCGTACCCGTGGGTGCCGTGGCTGCCGGTCAGCTCCGTGGCGAGGCCGAAGTCGGAGAGCTTGACCGAACCGTCCTCCATGAGGAGGACGTTGTCCGGTTTGAGGTCGCCGTGCACCCAGCCGCTGCCGTGCAGGTGCGCCAGCCCCTCGCAGATCTCCGTCAGCAGCCGGCCGGCGTCGGCCTCGGTCAGCGCGGCGGCGTCGAGCCGGTCGCGCAGGCTGGCCCGGGCGCGTTCCATGACCAGCACGATCGCTCCGTCCAGGTGCGGCCGGTCCGGTTCGCTGAGTACCACACGGTCCAGGAGGCGGATCAGCCTCGGGTGGCCGGCCCGGCGGCCGAGTTCGATCTCGCGTCCGGCCGCCGCTGCCACCTCGCGGGCTTGGCGGGGTGCGAGGCCGGAGGTCGGCAGGAACTTGAGCGCGACGTCCTGTTCCCGGTCCTGTCCGCGGGCGCGGTCCCGGTCCCGGCTCCCGGTCGGGTCCTCCTCGCCGGGCGCTTCGCTGGCCCGTCCCGCGTACACCGTGGCCCAGCCGCCCGTCGCGATCGGCTCGGTGACCTCCCAGCCGCCGATGCGGTAGCCGCGCGGGAGCGGTTCGGTGCGGTCACTTCCCGAGGTGTCGGCCGGGCAGTGCACCCTCTCCTCCTCCGACCCGGGGCGGCAGCAGCGCGAGGTGCTCCTCCCGTACGAGCCCGAACCGCAGGGCGAGGCCGACGATGGCCTCCCGCTTGCCGGTGCGCCGTGCCCCCGGCTGGGGACCGGGCTCGGTGGGCCCGCTGATGCGCATCTTCTCGTCGGCGAGGTAGTCGAGGTGCGAGCTGACCGCGCGCGCCGTGAGCCGGCGGCAGGCGGGGTGGTTCCTGAGCCGCTCCACGACCTGGGGCGTGGTCGGCACCGCTACCGGCGACTCGTCCCGCAGCCTCGGTTCGCAGAGCGCCACCAGCACCAGGAAGTAGAGGGCCGTCTCGTCCAGGGAGTACGCCGTCACGGTGCGCCGGCCCCACGGGCCGCCCGTGCCGTCGGGGTCCAGGTAGACGTGGTCGGGCGCGAACACCTGGAAGGACACGGTGGTGTCGCGGCGCGCGGGCAGCACGACCCGGGAGAACTCGAACGGAATCGGCGCCCCGGCGCGGCGCGGCGGGACCCGCAGGTACTCCCCCGCTCCCTCCGGGTTCTCCACCAGGTAGCTCTGGGTCGTACTCAGGTTGCTGAGCTGCCAGTGGTCGTCCGTCACCCTGATCTCGCCCGCCAGTCGCGAGACCGCCGCGTCGTCGAGGCGGAGTTCTACGGGGGTCGTCGCCGAGCCGCGCCCGAAGCGCGCCACCTCCCCCGGGCCGAGCCGCAACGTCACCCCGTTCCCGCCCGGTTGCCCGCCGCTGTCCCCGTTCCCCCGCGGCAGATGGATCACTACCCCGCTCACTGCCCCCTCCTCGCCCCCGAGTCGCCGGCCCCCCGGCCGGTCCCCGATGAACGTTACACAGCACCCGCGGGGGTCCCCTCCCAGGTTTTGGCCGGTTCTCTCCTTCGCGGACCGGCCGCTTCCGGTCAGTGGCCGGCGCCGGAGTGACCGGGCGGGCCGCCGTGCGTGGAGCCGGTGTCGAGGGTGCCGCCGAGCCGGTCGCGCAGTGCGCCCAGGGTCTCCGGGGAGGCGTTGGTGACGACCCACCGGTCTCCGACGAGGTAGCTGCCGCCGTACGTCTTGGCCTCGGTCAGCCAGGAGCGCAGCCCGCGGTCGGCGGCGAAGGTGACCATCCGGTACGGGCCTTCGGCCGTGGCACAGCCCCCTTGGCGCAACTCGTCCGCCTCGACCATGACTTCGGCGGTGCAGCCGATGGCCGTGGCGATCTCCTCGATCGAGGTGCCGGGCGCGGCGGCCGGCTGCCGGTCGGCGCATCCACCGCACAGCAGCGCCGCGCAGAGGGCCGCCGCGACCGCGGCGGCGGGGCGGAGCGGGAGGGTCCGGCGGCGAACGGACGGCATGGCGACCTCACTGGCTGATCGGACGGGTGTCGGGAAACGGGTCCGTGGTGCCCGGGAAGGGGAGGATCCCGGGCACCACGTGTTCTGGGAGGCGGCCCGGCCCGAAAAGGGCCGGACCGACTGATCGGCCGGATCGCAAACGGCCTCGGAAACGGCCTCAGAAATGGCCGGTAACCGGCCGGGCCGGCCGCCTCTAGCCGATCGCCTTCGCCTTCTTGCCCTTGTCGGTCACGGCGAACCAGAGGCCCTGCTTTCCGTGGCCTGTGATATCGCCGGGCTCCGTGTCACCGGTGAACGAATAGACCGGCCAGCAGTCGATCGTCAATTGCTCGGTGCCGTCGGGGCGCTTCATCGTGCCGATGAGTTCGGGGGCGATCCCGGACACCTTCTCCTTGTCGACGGGCTCGGCCGGCTTCCAGGTGTCGAGGCACGCGCCGAGGCAGGCGGTCTTCATCGGCCAGGCGCTGTCCTTGTCGAAGCGGTAGAGGGTCTGGCCCTGGGCGTCCGCGACGATGGTGCCGAGCTTGGCGTTCCGGTCGGCCGAGAGCTCGACTCCCTGCCCGGCCTCCTTCGCGCCCTCCTTCGCCTCCTCCTTCCCGGCCTCCTCCCCGCCCGCCTGCCCCGCGCCCTGCCCCGCGCCGGCCTTGCCGGCCGCCGCCGGCTTGCCGTCCGCTCCCAGCACGTGCCAGGTGCCACCGACCCCTTCGCCGAGGGTGTCGCCCGGCTTGGCGTCCTTCGCGTAGCGGTACACGGGCCAGCCCGCGAGGGTCAGCTGGCGGGTGCCGTCGGTCCGCGCCACCGAGCCGAGGAGTCCGGCGTCCAGGCCGGCGCCCGCTGTGGCCGCGTCGGCAGGCACCGGCGGCCACGCCGTGGCGCAGTCCCCCTCGCAGTTGGACTTGGGGGGCTCGGCCGTGTCCTTGTCGAAGCGGTAGAGGGTGAACCCCTCGCCGTCGGTGACCGCGGCGCCGAGGGCCGGCACCTCCTGCACCTTGAGCTGGCCGGCCGGGCCGTCCTTCCCCGCCCCGCCGGCCGGGACGGCGCCGGTCCCGTAACCGGCGCCCGCGCCGGAGCCGTACCCGTCGGCGCCGTAAGCCCCGGCGCCGTCCTGGCCCGTCCCCAGTTTCTTGCTGTCGCTCACCGGTTGTACCGCGCCGCCCTTTCCCGATGCGTTGTCCGCGCTGCCGCATCCGGCCGTCAGCAGAAGGGCCGCGACGGCCGACCCGGCGAATATTCCGCGACGCATTCTCCGCATGATGTCTCCTTCAGGTTCGGTCCGGTATTTCGTTCCCTCGGTAATTGATACGGGGAACCGGGGCGGCCGAGCTCATTTCAACGGGAATTTGTCATATCGCGCCAACATTGAACTCCGCGGCGGCCCGGGTACGTTCACCGGCGTTCCTCACGGTCATTCCCGGATGCGCAGTGCCAGGGCCGGGCAGCGCCGGACCGCTCGGAGCGCCTTCGGCCGCAGCCGGCCGGGCACGGGCATGGACGCCTCGGCCGGATAGCCGTCCGCGTCGAGTCGCACGACGTCGGGGAGGATGTCCACGCACAGGCCGTGCCCCTTGCACAGGGTCCAGTCGACGACCAGCCGTTCGGGGTTCTCGTCCTCGGGCAGCGGCAGCGCCCCCAGGACCCTGCGCCCGCACCCGCTGCCGAGGGCGTGGTCGCGGAACTCCTCGGGGAACGCGGCCAGCGCCGAGGCCACGAAGGACGAGGTGCCGTCGGGGTGGCTGCACGCGCCCCGGCCCCGTACGACCGCCATCCGGGTCCGCACCGCGTCCAGCGCGGCCGCGCCCCCGCCCCGTACGGCGTCCTCCAGTACGTCGGCGAGGGCCGGCAGCCCCCGTACGCACGGCCCGCACTGGCCCGCCGACTCCTTCGCCATCCAGCGGGTCACCCGCGCCACCTCCCCGGCCGGGCAGGTGTCCTGGGGCAGGGGCAGTACGGCGCCCGCCCCCAGTACCGCGTCGAACGCGGCGAGGGACTTCCGGGAGACCTCGGACGCGCGGGCCGACGCCGGATCCAGCCATCTGCCGTGGAACCCGCCGACCAGGACGCCCTGGCCAGGCTCGGTGCCGCACAGGTCGAGGACGTACGCCAGCGAGGTCCCGGTCGGCGTCTCGACCACGGTGGAGCCGGCCACGGTCAACAGCACGGTGCCCGGCTCGGACGCCAGCCCGGCCGTACGGTACTGCGCGGCGCCGAGGCGTGCGGCCACGGCGAGTTGCGCGAAGGTCTCGGTGTTGGACAGCAGGGTGGGGACGCCGTTCAGACCTCGCTCGCTGGTCCGCACCTTCTGGCCGGACGGCAGGGCCGCGCCGCCGTTCAGACCGCTGACGAGGGCAGTTCCCTCACCGGTGACGAAGCGCTCGGGGAGCCGCACGACGCGGACCCGGCGGCCCGCCGGGCCGCGTTCGGCGACGGCCTCCCGCACGGACTGCTCCACGTCGGTCCGGGTCACGGCGACCACGACGTCCTCGGCGCCGAGTGCGGCGGCGGACAGCAGGGCTCCGTCGAGCACCAGGTGCGGGGCGTGCAGCAGTAGCGCGGTGTCCTTGAGGCAGCTCGGCTCCCCCTCGCTGCCGTTGACCACCACAGCCGTCGATCCGTCGCGTGCGCGGGCGGACCGGCTGACGGCGCGCAGTTTGCGGGCGAAGGGGAAGCCCGCACCGCCCCGGCCGCGGAGCTCGATGTCCTCGGCCAGGGCGATGAGCTCGTCGGGGCCGAGTTGGGGCAGTTGACCGTGGACGCCCAGATGGGCGGTGCGGTCGAGCCGCGGCATCCGGTCGAGGCCGGCCAGCAGCCGCGGGGCGCCCACGCAGCCGAGGCCGGGGCTCGGCGCGCCGGTCACGTCCACCGCTCCGGGGTGGCGAAGCGCTCGTCGGAGCGTTCGGCCGTACGGGCGGCGCCCGACCCGGCCGGGCCCTGCCCGTACGCGGCGGCGTACGGGGGGTACTCCGGCCGGGGCGGCGGGAGCGGGACGGACACGACCGTGCGCGCGCCCGGGTACGGATCCTGGGACGGGGCCGCCGACGCGTCGGGGTACGGATCGGGACCCGGGAACGGGGCGGGGTACGGGTCGGGGTCCGGGTACGGGTCGGCGCCCGGGTACGGACCGAGGCCCGGGTACGGGTCGAGTTCCTGGGTGCGGTCGAGTTCCGGGGCCGGCCACCGGTCCGACTCGGGGCTCGGCCGCACGCGCGGACGCGGCTCCGCCTCGGGGCGCGGGCCCGGCACCGGGTCCGGGTCCTGCCGGGGGCGGGGCACCGCCGACAGGGCGGAATCCCGTACCGCCGGCCCGGGTACGAAGGGCCAGCGGGCGGCGGGCCGCGGCGCCCCACCGCCGCGCAGGGCCCTGACCCGGAGCACCAGGACGACGGCGACCCCGGCCAGGCAGAGCGCGTACGCCGCCGTGACCGCCGCGCCGGCCGGGCGGCCCGCCTTCAGGCCGTGGACCAGGGAGGCACCCCACGCCGGATAGGCGCCGAAGTGCAGGGCCCGCCACCACAGCGAGCGGCTTTTGGTGGCGAACACGCTGCGCACCGCCCCCGACACCGCGACCGCCACGAACAGGTAGCCGGCGAGCGTGCCGAGTCCGATGAGCAGCGGCTGGTCGACGTCCGTGAAGGGCAGCGCCGCCGCGCCGGCGGTCGTCCGCTGGCGGGCGATCTTGACCCAGATGTGCAGGGCCAGGAAGCCGAGCCCGGCCACGGCGAGACCGCGGTGCGCGCCCTGGGCGAGCAGCCGGTGTCCCGAGCCGAGCAGTGTGCGGTCGGTGGCTGCCAGGCCCCACAGGACGGTGGCGGTGAGCGAGACGAGCGAGAGGACCCCGGATCCGTGGTCGAGGAAGTCCCATACATGGTCCAGGGCTCCCGCGCGGACCGCGACGAGGGCCGAGAGGAGGACCGCGGCGGCGGCACAGAGCGCGCCGGGCCGCATCCTGCCGTCGACGGGCAGGAGCGAGGGCCGCCGGACGGCCCGGCGTCCGGCGGCCGTCGCCGCCGCGGCGTGACGGCTCCTGCGGCGTGCTTTGTGGGAGCGGGGCATGTGCGGCTGGGGCAGGGGCATCCAGTTCTCCTGTGCGCCTGGGTTCCGAGCACTCCACCTGCCGCTCGGCACCCGGGGGTCGTTTTCGTCAGTGCCCGGCAGCGCTGTGGAACTCCGCGCCGGCCGAGGGAACTTGGGGCCGGAGTGCAGAAGCATCGTGGAGACGCCAGGCACCTCCACAGGATTTATCGAAACGTGATAATTTCTCGCACCGCGTCTACGACCCATCGAACAACCCCGGAAGATTCCCCTCCAGCGGAGGTTGCGACAGGCCACCGCGTCGCCCGCCACCTACGCGTCCCCGGCGGCAAAAACAAGGCAAAACCCCGGGACCGTATGTGGCCGGATCTCTCCAGGAGGGAGTACGAGGGCCGCAACTCTCTTCGCCAACAAGGTTGTTGACGAGAGAGGCAACCTCGGCGGGCTTGTCGCTCCTCCCCGGACAGGCCTCACCCCGGCACGAACGAGGAAACGATGTGCGAACTTCTGAACCGCATCTGGTCCCGCCCCCGCGGCGAGTGGACCCGCGTCCTGCGCAGAGAACTCCCCGCGCTGGCCGCCGAGATAGTGGAGGAGCTTCTGCATGGAATTCCGGAATTTTCCGCACTTGTCGATGACAACGATGCCTTCGACGACGAAACACTCAGACAGCGGGTGGAGGATGCGCTGCTCACCGCCCTCGGCTATCGCGCTCCGGATGAATGCGACATGGGCGAAAGGCCCGGACCGGAGGAGGACCGTCACGACGGGAGGGACGACGGCGGAGGCGGCGCCGGGCCCGGGCTCGGGCAGGGCATCGGGTACGGGGTCCGCCCGGCGGCGGTCCTGCGCGAGGTCGGGCCGGCGACATCCGGGCACGCGTCCGGGCATACGTCGGGACACGCGTCCGGACACGCGTCCGCAGGCGCGGCGGGAGAGACGGCCGGACGGCCGGGCGGGCACCCCGCGGCCCACCCGGCCGGGCAGTCGGTCGGGCAGCCGGCCGCCCATCCCTCCGTTCACCCCGCCGGCCATCCCCCCGTTCAGCCCCCCGTTCACCCCGCCGGGCACTCGCTCCGGCAGAGCGACGTGCCCGCCGTACGGCGGGAGGCCGACCGCGCCCGCCAGCAGCTCTTCACCGCCCTCACCGATGACCGGGCGGCGTGCCGCGACTCCCTCTCCGAGCTGGCCGAGGCCGCCAACTGGCCGCTGCCCCCGGCCGTCCGGGCCATCGCTCCGGCCGCGCCCGGAGATGCGCACCAGCTGGCGGCCGTCCTGGACGACGCTCTGACCGGCACGTTCGCCGGCCGGCCGTGCCTGCTGCTCCCGAGTCCCGACCCGGACACCCGCGCCCCGCTGGACCTGCCGCTGCGCGGCCGGTTCGCCGCCGTCGGCCACGCCGTCCCCCTCCCCGACACCGCGTCCTCGCTGCGCTGGGCCCTGCGGTTGCTGGCCCTCACCCCGGCCCGCGGCGGGCCGGACGCCCGTCCCGTGTTCGTGGACGACCACCTCTCGACCCTGCTGCTGCTCCAGGACGAGCCGCTGGCCCACGCGCTCGCCGCCCGGTGGCTGCGCCCCCTGGCGGATCTGACCCCGCGCCAGAGCGAGCGGTTGGAGGTCACCCTGCTGGCATGGCTGGAAGGAGGCGGCGCCCCGGAGGCGGCGAAGGCCCTGAGCGTGCATCCGCAGACCGTGCGGTACCGCATGCGGCAGCTGGAGAAGCTGTTCGGGCCCGGGCTCCGGGATCCCCGTACCCGGTTCGAGCTGGAGATGGCCCTGCGCAGCCGGCGTCTGATGGCGCAGGTGCGCCGCCAGCACTCGCGGCTGGGCCGCCGCACGGCACGCGTCGTCACGGCGGACTTCACACCTGTGGTCGTCGGCCGGATCGCCCGGGTCAACGGCCTCTGACACCGATGCCCCGGCCCGGCCCCGTACCTGACGGGGCCGGGCCGGGGCCGTGCCGGGGGGCGTCGCGGCCGGGTCAGGCGGGCACCGCCCGTGCGGCGGGCGCGGGGCCGGGCAGGGTGGCGTTGAGGTGCAGCAGCTCCGCGTACGCCCGCGCGCAGGAGGCGCACTGGGCCAGATGGCGGGTGAGGTCGCGGGAGAGGCGGGTACTGCCCCGCCGGACGGCGGATCCGAGCATGCCGGTGTAGTGGCGGCAGGCGGCGCCGGACACGAGGTCCAGATGGGCACGCAGATATGCCTGGCGCAGTCCCTCCCGGGCCCGGAAGGCCAGCGAGGTCACCGCACTCGGGGTGATCCCCAGCAAGGCGGCGACCTGGTGCGGGGAGCCCTCCTCGACGAGCGTGTGCCACAGCACGGCCTGCCAGCGCGGGGGCAGGGTGTGGAAGGACCGGGCGATCAGCCGGCGGTCCTCGTGCGCCAGCAGCTGGCTCTGCGGGTCGCCGCCGGCGGGCGCCTGCCGGCACCAGGAGGCGAAGTCGGCCGTCAGCAGGGTCCTGCGGTCGCCGTCCCGCCACTGCATCGCGGTGTGCCGGACGACGGCCAGCAGGTACGCGCGCCAGGGGCCTCGCGGCCCGGCGCCGGAGCGGACGGCCTGGAAGGTGCGGACAAAGGCCTCCGACACGAGGTCCTCGGCGTCCTGCGGGGTACGGCTGCAGGTACGCGCGTACGCGAGGGCCGCCCGTCGGTGCCGCCGGTAGAGCACGTCGTACAGGGCGGGGTCGACGGTGCCGGCGCCGTACCCGCTCCTCAGCCGCCGGGTGAGTTCCCCGTCGGAGGGCGGGACTTCGCCGCCGGCGCCCGCGGCACGTCCGGGTTCGGGCCCGCGGGGGCGGGCGCCGGCGGCCCCGGAGGCGGTTGGACGGGCGCCCGGTGTACGAATGCCTGGTGTACGGGGGCTGGTTGTACGGGGGTCCGTATCACGAGAGCCGGTCATGGCACTCCTCGCTCGGTCGGAATCCGGCCGGACGCACCTGTGCGGTGTTGGCCCGAAGTCGTTTCCGGGCCAACACCTGGTGCCGTGGCCTGCCACGGCACTGCCCGGGTCGGGCGCGGCGGATGGGGGGAGGGTGCGCCCGACCCGGGAGCCGAGGGATGCGTCCCGCGGGGTCAGCGGCAGGTACGGCCGTCGTTGATGCAGCCCACCGCCTTGGACATCAGGTTGTTGGACATCACGTTGATGAAGTCGTCGTGGTCGGTCACCGGCTTGTGCAGTTGCTCGGGGAAGCTGTCGACCGCGAAGCGGGCACCCGGTGCGATGCCGTAGGTGATCCGCTGGACGAGCTGCGGGATGGCCTTGAAGCCCTTGGCGCAGCGGCCGTTGCGGTCCGGGAAGGCGACGTGGGTGCGGTGGTTGGCGCTGTCGGTGTTGCGACCGTCCCAGCAGCTCTGGAAGGTGAAGGTGCGGACGACGTCGCTGCCCTTCGGGCAGATCGGGTACTTGTCCTTCAACTGGCGGTCCTCGAAGCCGGTGCAGCTCCAGGAGGCGTTGGCGTTGGCCGTACCGTTGGTGAAGGCCTTGGCGTCACCGGTGATGATGCGCAGGAAGCGGGGCATCGCCGTGACCCGGCCGACGGGGCTCCCCTTGAAGGTGATGGTGACCTGCTTGGGCCGCAGGATGGTGCCGACGTTGCCGTCCTGGCCGCCGCCGGGCGCCTGGGCGTCCCGCTCGGCCTTCCCGTCGCGCAGCCGCAGTACGGGCCAGTAGTAGCTGGACTGGTCGCCGTTGCCGCAGGTGGTTCCGGCGGCGGCGAGGCTGTCGTTGGTGGAGAAGGCGTCGGTCGACTCGTTGCCGACGTAGTCGTGCATGTGGTGGGCGCCGTTGGAGACGCCGGGGGCGACGATGACGTTGTCGGGGTTGAAGTGACCGTTCTCGTTGCGGCCGCACTGCGAGCTGAAGGAGCCCTTGGAGGCGTTGGCGGCGGGTTTGGGGTTGCGGACGTTCGGCCGGACCTTGGTGATGGAGACGAAGTCGCTCCTCGCCGGGCCGCCCTTGCCTCCGATGCCGCGCTCCCCGCCGCCCTGGACGGAGAGGGACCCGGCGTCCGAGGCTACGTCGGCCGCCGCTGCGGCGGGCGCTTCCTTCAGTGCACAGCTCTCCAACTTTTGGATTTCCTGCGGGGGTTGGGCGGCGCGACCGATGGCTTCGGTCATCTTCGCGAGGGTCTTGGTCCGTTGCTCCCGCAGCTCTCCGAGCACGGCATCGCCCTGCCCGGCGCCGTCGCCACCGCCGCCCGCTTCCTCGCCGTTCGCGGCGTTCGCCTCCTCGCCCTTCGCCTCGCCGCCCTTCGCCTCGCCGGCGGCGAGCCGCCGGTAGGCCTCGGCCACCTGGTCGTCCAGCTGCGCGAGGCCCTCGTCGACCTCGGCCTTGGCTTGTTCGGGGACTTCAGTGAGGCGCTCCCCGACGTCGGGGCAGTCGATGGTGGCGGTCAGTCCGCCCTTGCGGTCGTCCTCCTGGCCCGCGGACGCGTTGCCCGCGACGACGGCGACTCCGCCGCCGCCCAGTACCAGGGCGGTGACCACGGCCAGTAGCTTTTTCGACGACTTGTTGCGTTTGTGGCCCTGTTGATTCATGCGATCACTTCACTTCACTTCGTCGAGCGGACATGAGGACAGCGAGACATCGGGGAATCGGAGGCTCTCGGAGGCATCAGGACAGGCTCGCGGCCGGGATCGGGGAACCGCCCCCCGGTGCGGCGGGCCCGGCCGGCGAGGACGGCGCGACCGGGTCGGCGACCGAATCGAAGTCGACCAGTCCCGTGTCCTCCAAGACCGTGATGTGGTCCAGCACGGTGGCGTTGGCGGATGTGGCCAGGGTCCGCACCATCGAGTTCCGGGTCTGCGCCCGGATCCCGGCCAGCAGCGCGAACACCTTGCCGTGCGCTCTGCGCAGCAGCTGGACGAACAGCCGCTCGTACTCGTCCCCCTGGGCCCGGGTCATCTGGCCGAGCCAGGTGCGCTGCTGCTCCGAGGGCTGATTCGGCAGGTCCACGCCGAGGGACTGCCCGACCTGGATGACCTGGCGGTCCAGGTCGGTGTGCCCTTCCACCAGGTGCTCGCCCGCCGTGCGCACCGACGGCCGCGTCCCGCGCTGCATGGCCTGCCGCCCTGCGGGCAGTTCCCACAGCCCGGCGAGCCTCACCTTCCGTACGAAGTCCCGGTCGGCGGGAGTCAGAGGCCCGTACGCGGTGCTCATGATCCCGCCGCCGTCGTCGTCACCCGCCGCACCGGCTCCCACCGCGGTGGCGCGGTCGCCGAATCCGTCCACGGGGATCAGCAGCGCGATCAGGGTGAGGGCAAGGGCGGTGATGACGGCTCCGCTTGCGAGCGTGTGTCTCGCGGCCACCGACAAACCGGTGCCCGATCGTCGCCCGAATGACAGCACAGTGCCTCCTCGCTCAGTGGGCCGGGAGGGGTGGCAGGGGTTGGAAGGTCCGTACGAGCTGTACGGTGCACACCCGCATTCCCGGGGTGTGACGGGACGCTAGTGCCCGTCGTGGCGCCGCCGACGGGGGACCATCACCATTGGATAAACATTCGGATGCGCCCCCGAAGGGGTGGTACCTTGCCGCGTTCGACGCGACCGGCGCCCGCCGCACGGGCCCGCGATTCCCTCTCCCCGGTGAGTTGACCGGCGCTTTCGCGCCGTAGGGCGTCGAACCCCATTGCCCCGCCCGCCTGCCGGGCCGCCTTTCCGCTCACCGGACGCCTCAGGCCGCTCAGATGGGCTCGACACCGGGCGAATTTCCATATGTTCGCGAATTTGTTGCAGAACCGATACATATCGACCCATGTCCGGGCGGGAATTGCGGACGGCATCGGAGAAAACTGGACGGCCGTCCCCCTCGGGAACCACGTCATCGAAAGCAGGAGCTTCAGGTATCCGATCGACCGCAATCCCATTCCCACGCGGAGGTATCAAGATGTCCGTCTCCAGGACCGACGCCGCTCACGCCCACCGGGCTGACCGACTTGCTCACCGCGCCACCGGGCACCGGCCCCCTCGCGCCTTCCTGCTCCTCTGCCTCCTGGCCGCCGGCGCCCTGACGGGCGCGGCCTCCCCCGCTTACGCGGCCAAGCCGTACGGAGTCAAGGCAGTGGAAGTGGCCGCGTCCAAAGAAGGCGCCCCCTATGCCAGGGGCGCCACGGGACCAAAACGATTCGACTGCTCAGGCCTGACCCTCTATTCCTTCCGGAAGGCCGGAAGAAAACTTCCGCGTACCGCGGAGGAGCAATACGAGCACACGTCACACGTTTCCAGGAAGGAACGCGCTTTGGGCGATCTGGTGTTCTTCCCCGCGGGCTCGACGATGGGCCACGTGGGCATCTACGCCGGCCACGACAAGATCTGGCACGCCCCGCGGCCAGGTACCCGCGTCCGCCTGGAACGGATCTGGAGCGGCAACGTCCGTTACGGTCGCGCCGGCTGACCGACCATCACGCCCGCCCCGCGGCGCGTCCCCGACCCCCGTTCCCGGGCGACCGGGAGCGGGGGTCGGGGGCGCGCCGTCACGCGGTGCTGCCGCGGCAGGTCCGTGACGCGCGCGCGCGCCCCGCGCGGCGACGGCCGGGTGCGGGGCGGTGGCAGTGAGGGGCCCCGGCCCGCCGTCGCGCCGGCCGGAGGCCGGGACGTGGCGGACCGGGGCCGGGGGCCTCAGGTGTTGACGCAGGTGTTGCCGACGGCGGGGTTCAGCAGGCCGATCACGTTCACGCTGTTACCGCAGACGTTGATCGGTACGTGGATCGGAATCTGGATCACGTTGCCCGACAGGACGCCGGGCGAGCCGATCGCCGCGCCCTCGGCGACGGCGTCGGCGGACGCCGCCGACGCACCGCCGATGACGGCCAGACCGACCGCCAGGGCAAGACCCGCACTCTTCCACACTCGCATCACGCGTACATCTCCTCGTAACTGCCGCGGCGGCGCCATGGGCGCCGCACGGCCCCGGGCGGGGCCGTCGTTCCTACTTCGGCAGCCTGGGGCGGTACGGCCTGATTCGGGGCGCCCGGTTCCCTCGAAGGAGTGCCGTTCCGCTTCTGATCGGGCGTACCCCGCTCGCCCGCGGCCCCCAAAGGGACGCCCTGGCCCTCAGCCGTTCAGGGACCCCATCAGCTCGGGTGCGTAGCGCTCGCCCGCGGCCACCCCGAGGGGGGCCACCGCCTCGATCCGGGCCAGGTCCGCGTCGGAGAGCGTCACGGCGGTGGCGGCGGTGTTCTCCTCCAGGTACCGGCGGCGCTTGGTCCCCGGAATCGGCACCGCGCCCCGGCTCAGCGTCCAGGCCAGGGCCAGCTGCGAGGGAGTCACGCCCTTCTCGGCGGCGAGGAGGCGCACCTGCTCGACGACGGCCAGGTTCCGGTCGAAGTTCTCGCCCTGGAACCGGGGGTCCGTACGGCGGAAGTCGTCCGGCGCGAAGCTCTCGGGAGTGGTGATGGCGCCGGACAGGAAGCCGCGGCCGAGCGGTGCGTACGCGACGAGGCCGATACCGAGCTCGTTCAGGGTGTCGAGGACGCCGTTCTGCTCGACACCGCGTTCGAAGAGGCTGTATTCCGTCTGCACCGCCGCGAGGGGGTGCACGGCGTGGGCCCGCCGGACGGTGGCGGGCGCGGCCTCGCACAGGCCGATGTGGCGCACCTTGCCCGCGGCGACGAGCTCCGCCATGGCCCCCACGCTCTCCTCGACGGGGACGTTCGGGTCCACGCGGTGCAGGTAGTACAGGTCGATGCGGTCGGTCCCCAGGTGGCGGAGGGACCGCTCGGCGGAGCGGCGGATGTAGTCGGGGGTGCCGTTGTGGCCCACGAAGGCGCCGTCGTCGGTGAACTCGACGCCCGTCTTGGTGGCGACCACGGCCGCTTCCCGGCGGCCCGCGAGCGCCTTGCCGAGGAGCTGCTCGTTGCGGAACGGCCCGTATCCCTCCGCGGTGTCCATGAGCGTGACCCCGAGTTCCAGGGCACGGTCGATCGTGGCCAGCGACTCGGTCTCGTCGGTGGCGCCGTAGTGGGCACTCATGCCCATCAGGCCGAGCCCCTCGGCGCTGACGGTCAGGCCCTGGCCACCCAGTGCACGCGTCTTCATGGTGTTCTCCTCGTGTCGGCAAAGTTTGTAACTAACTGGTTAGGTCAACCATGCACGCGGAGAGTCGCAGATGTCAATAACCAGATAGTTACTTGCTAGGCTGCCGGTCATGGTGAGGGACTCCAGCGCAACCAAGGCACGCCTGCTCGACGCCGCGTTCTCCGAGTTCGCGGCCTCCGGCATCGCCGGCGCGCGCGTCGACCGGATCGCCGAGGCCGCGCAGGCGAACAAGCGGCTCATCTACGTCTACTTCGGCAACAAAGAGCAGCTCTTCGACCTCGTGCTCCAGCGCGCGATGGAAGCCGGTTCGGAGTCCGTCCCCTTCGACGCGGAGGACCTGGCCGGCTACGCGGGCGCGGTGTTCGACCACCTGGTGGAGCGGCCCGCCCTGATGCGGCTGCTGCAGTGGAAGCAGCTGGAGCGGCCGGGCGCGGGCGCCGCCGAGGCCGAGTCGTACCGACGCAAGATCGCACTGCTGGAGGAGGCCCAGCGGGCGGGTCGCATCGACCCCTCGCTGGACCCGGCCGACCTCCTCACCCTGGTGATGACCTTGGCGCAGGCCTGGTTCTCCGCCGCGACGGGCCCGACGGCGGCCCCGGACCCCGACCCGACCGCGACCCCTGCCCCCGGCTGGCCGCCCGGGCGGCTGGCCCGCCACCGCGAGGCGGTCGTGGAATCGGTCCGCCGCATCGTCGCACCGCGGCCGAACCCGACCGCCTGACTCCCCGGGACC
Source organism: Streptomyces sp. NPDC058662 (assembly GCF_042716255.1). Classification (NCBI taxonomy): domain Bacteria; kingdom Bacillati; phylum Actinomycetota; class Actinomycetes; order Kitasatosporales; family Streptomycetaceae; genus Streptomyces; species Streptomyces sp. NPDC058662. The sequence continues at coordinate 47,890 of NZ_JBHXRU010000010.1, forward strand.
GCCGTACCGCCGTACCACCGGACCCCGGGCCCCGGCTCGAAGGCGGGTCCACCTGTCCACCGCGGCACTGCGGCCGCCCGCGGCACGCCATGACGGCGCGTGCCCGCGAGCGCCGCGTCCCGCATGATCGACCGGCCGGGCCCCCGCGGGCCCCGGTCCGTACGCACCGATTCCGAGCACGGGAGTTCACCCGCATGTCCGACATCACGGTCCGCGCCGCCCGTCCCGAGGACTTCGCGCAGTGGCGCGCCCTCTACAGCGGCTACGCGGACTTCTACAAGGTCGAGCAGACGGAGGAGGCCGCGGCCCTCACCTGGTCGTGGGTGACCGATCCCGGCCACGAGGTCAACGGCCTGGTCGCGCAGGACGCCGACGGCCGGCTCGTGGGACTGGCTCACTACCGTCCGTTCGCGCGGCCGCTCTCCGCGACGACGGGGTGCTTCCTGGACGACCTGTTCGTGGCTCCGGAACACCGCGGCTCAGGCGCCGCCGACCTGCTGCTCGGTACGCTGCGCGAGCTCGCCGCCGACCGGGGCTGGAGCGTGGTCCGCTGGATCACCGCCGACGACAACCACCGGGCGCGCGCCAAATACGACCAGGTCGCCGCGCGCACGATGTGGGTCACCTACGACATGGCCCCCGGCCGCTGACGACCGGACCGAGGGCCCGCTCGCGGCTCAGGGCCCGGCAAGATCCGAAAGAGACGGCCTAGGTGCGCAGCCGGCTGTTCGGGCCGTCCTGGTCGCCGACGCTCTCGTCGTTGAACCAGTAGTCGCCGGCCGCGAGGTACCGGAACGAATGCGTGGCCTCCTTCGGCAACTCGACCGTCACCGCCCGCTTGCCGTCGCCGCGCGGGCGCAGGGGGTGTGCCCCGGCCTGCCAGTCGTTGAAGTCGCCGACCACGCTGACCGGCCCGGGCGGCCGGTCGGCGGGGAGGACGAACGTGACTTCGGTGCGGTCCTGGCGCGGCCTTCGTTCCAGCACGACGGGGGCTCCTTCCGGACGGGGGAACGGACGCCCCCATCGTCACGCGCGGACTCCCGCCCCGCACGCGGGGTCACCCGTCCGTCACGCCCTGCGACAGATCGCCCCCGGAGGCCGCGGGGTCAGCGGCCGCCGCGGTGTTCATAGACCGTGATGCAGAGTGCCTTCATCGCGGCTTCCGCCCGCTGGGCGTCCAGGCCCTGGTCGATGGCTTCCAGTGCGGCGGCGGCCGAGACCTGCACCGGGTGCGGGAGGCCTTCGTAGGCGGAGATCCGGTAGGCGACGGTGCGGCGGACGGTGCGCTCCTCCTCGGTCACCCCGTCGGGGGTCAGGGGGAAGACCGCGGCCCGGTAGGTCGCGATGCCGACGAGCACGGCGTCGGCGAGTCCCTCCGCGTACCCGCCGACAGAGGCGGCCTCCTGTACGGGGCTGAAGAGGCCGACGACCTGGCGGCGCGCGAGGAACGACCCGGCGCCCGCGCCCAGTCCGGCCGCACCCGCCGTGACCACGGCCATCAGCCGGCCGCCCAGCAGGAGTCCGAGAACGGCTCCCCCGGAGACCGCGCCCATGACGAGCACACCGGTGATCAGCAGGTGTATGCGCGTGGCGAGCGGGGGCGTCATGGGCAGCAGTATGCCCGGCGGCGCGGCTGCCCCGGTGCTGAGGGCGGGAGTCGGCGCCCCTCCCCCGCCGGCTCCCCGACCCGGGCGCCCCGGAGGCGACGGGCCACCGCGCTCCGTATGTACTGGCCTGAACTGAGTCAGTCGTCGGATGTAGTTGCCGACGCAAGCAGCTCCCGGATCCTCCTCGCGGAAGAGCCGGCAATGCCGCCGCCGGCGGAACGGGCCAGGCGGCACAGTACGCCGCCCCGGTCAAGAACCAGCGGCCCGTACCCGCGCCCGCCAAGACCCTGCCGGCCCTGGTCGACTGGACGCTGACCGAGGCGAAGCTCGGGCAGGCCCGCCTGCACCGCAGCGGTTTCGACGCCGACCCGGTGCTCGTCCCCACCGCCCGCCGCTCTGCCGCCATGGGGACGCCACCGGACACGGGCGGTTGCTGGTGTCGCGGTACCGCGCTGCGGTCCACGCGGCTGCTCAGCTCTGGTCGGACGCGTGCCCGGTAGCCAGCGTGGTGTCTTTCTGCGCAGGCGCGGCTCGATGCTTGGAGCTGGGTACGCCGGGCCTACCCTGCGCAGGTACGGATCCGAATCCCGCCGCTCGGCCGGGTACCGGCCGCCACATCCCTGTGCGCTGTGCCGCGCGTCGCCACAGGTGAGGCAGGAAGGCGTAGAAGCGGTCGGGAAGGAACACGGCGTCCGCAATGATCATCGCGCCGGAGAAGAGGGGCAGTCCCATGAGCACTGCGATACCGATGTGCATGCCCAGCAGCACGGCGAGAACGGGATACTTGAGCCTGCCGAAGAGCACGAACGGGAAGGCGACCTGCACGAGCACCGTCACGTAGCTGGTGATCGCGATCACCATCGGGTACCCGTCCACGAAGTGGGAGAGCGCGGGCCAGGGCTGGAAGAGTTCGAGGTTCAGCGCGTAGTGGAGAGCGGTGCCGCCGCCCCATGTAGGGCCCTGGATCTTGTACAGCCCGGCTGATCCGTAGAGGAAGCAGACCTGTGCCGCGATGACGAAAATGCCGCAGTTGTGCAACACCGTGGTCAAGGTGACGCGGGCATCGCGCAATTGTCGTGCGTAGAAGCTCCGCACCGGCTCCGGCGCGTTGCCCGCACGAGCCGTCTTGAGCCGGTTTCTGCGTGCGTCCAGGGACCAGCGCCGACCGCACGCGGTGAGGACGAGGTAGAGGGCCATCAGCAGGATCAGGTTGTCGCCCCCATCCGTCATGAAGATCGATCTGGCATGGAACGAGGTCACCACGACGGCGAAGAGGATGGACATGGCGCGGGTCCGCCAGCCCAGCATGAACAGCGCGGACGTGACGAGGGCCATCGCGTAGCAGAGTTCGAAGTAGGCACGGCTGTCAGACAGGATCAGGATGCTGTTCCAGCCCGTCTGGTCGAAGAGCTGTTGTGCCAGCTCGGGTGTCCATGGGGAGTTGGGGCCCCAGATCTCGTCACGGTGCGGGAACTCGCGCAGCAGGAAGATCAGGTAGAGCAGCCCGTAGCCGATGCGCAGAACCGACGCGGCGTACAGGGACATTGGCCGGTCTGTGAGAAGCACCCCCAGAGCACCGATCCGGTCGAGGAGCCACCGATGGGTTGTGCCGGCGATCGAAGTCTCTTGGGCCGCAGGTCGGTGCGGCGTGGCTGCGGTGGAGGGCGGCTGCGGGATCTGCTCACTTCCCATGGGGGGTCACCTTCCACCAGGGCATGGTCCGGTTCTCGGTGGGCGTCGGCGGGTGGTTCCCGCCGGCTGTGCCGGGCGCAGCGACGGGCAGTGTGACGACCCGAAGCTGAATGAAGTCGAAAGTGCCGCCGTCGTTGTGGGCAGCGACGCGGTCCGCGGCGATGTTGCGCAGATACTTCTGCAACATCACGGCCCGTTCCGAGCGTGCCGTGTCGCTTCCTCCGTGTGTATCGACATAAGAGGACCAGGCTCGGCGCAGAAGGTTCTGGGCGGTATGGCTCGGAAAGACATTGTGCTCGACTGCGGAATTATCCACGGCGGCCAGGTCGAACCAGGGGCTCACCCGCACCGATCCGTTGGAGTCGGTGTGCGCGGTTCTCGCCAGGATTTGCCGGTTGAAGGAATCGGGGTCCGGGGCGAAGAGCCGCCAATTCTGTTCGAAGAGCGGGTACACCCATCCGTTGACCTGCGGGCCGTACCGCTTCGAGACAGGGTTGGAAGGGGCCACATGAAGGAACACCATGACGACATGCACCAGAGTCGTCACCAGACAGAGGACTACGGCAGTGTGCAGCCCTGCTTTCAGCGCACGAACACTCTTGGGCCGCCTACCCGGCCTGGCCTCTGCGTCATGACGCTGCTGGGGGACCGGACCGGAATCGGATTGATGAAGTTCCTTCACGCCCGCTGATTCAATTCCGTTCGACACCGCCCACCCGGTCTTTCTCATGTCTGCTATTCGCCTGAGGTCCCTGCGACTCTCACCGACGGCGCGCAGCGGACTCGATGAGGGTTCCGCCGCGCGCCGTCATCCGATGAACGGGCTTCGTGCAGCCTGCCGCCTAGCTCTCGTGGCCTTCGTGGCCCCCATGGCCTTCGTGACCCTCGGGCCGCCCGGGCTTGTCGCCGTATCCGTAGTGCTCGCCAGGCTTCCCGCCGTGGCCGTGGCCCGGCTTACCGGGTCCCTCCTCGTGCCCATGGCCCAGGCTGCCGTGGTCCGGCCCGCCGTGGTGGTCACCCCCCGGCATGCCGCCATGGTCCGGGCCGACGCCATGGCCCGGCCCGTCGGGCTGACCGCCGTTCCCGACGGTGGCGTTCCCCCCGGTGATGGTCCCGCCGACCGTGTTACCGCCGGTGGTGTTCCCGGCCGTGTTGCCCGCGGTGTTTCCGGAGGTGTTGCCCGAGATGTTCCCCGAGGTGCCGCCGCTCACGAGGTCGACGATCGGTCCGCCCAGGAGGCCGCCACCGATCAGACCTACGGTCGTGCCGGTCGTCGTTCCGGCAGTCGGCGTTCCGGCGGTCGTGCCAGTGGTCGTGCCAGTGGTCGTGCCAGTGGTCGTACCAGTGGTCGTACCAGTGGTCGTACCGGTAGTCGTGCCAGTCGTTGTTCCGCCGGTAGCGCAACCGCCGAGGAAGATCCTGTTGGTGTCGAGCGTCACGGCACCGTTACGGGCCAACGCCCGGCCCTCGATGTTCGTCCCCGTGGTAACGCTGATCGACGTCAGAGCCATGATGGTGCCCACGAAGGTGGAGGTGGTGCCGAGGGTGGCCGAGCTCCCGATCTGCCAGTACACGTTGCACGCCGAGGCGCCGTTCGTGAGGAGCACCCGGCTGTTGGATGCCGTCGTCAGGGCTTCGGGGATCTGGAACACCCAGACGGCGTTGGGGTTTCCCCCGGCGTCCAGGATCAGGTCGCCCGTGAGTCCGACACCGGCGACAGCGGTGTGGACGCCCGGAAGCAGCGTCTGGCCGGCGCCGATTCCCGCCGGAAGCGCGAAGTCCGTGGCCTGGCTCGCAGCGTTGTTGTACGCCTGGACCAGGTCGGACTTGGCCTGAAGTGCCACAGCGTCCGCCGCGTGCACGGCGCCGAGCACCAAGCCGGGCGGGAATCCAGAGATGGCCGGGTTCGGATGCGTCCCGAGGTCGTGACTGATCACGGAGGGTCCGGTATTGGTAACGCCTTGACCTGCCAGAACGGAGAAGCTGGCAGCTGTGGCCAGAGGCACGGGTGTCGCGATGGCCAGAGCCTGCGTCGGCAATCCGGCGACCAGCACAGCGGCAACCGTTACGGCGACGGTCGAGGCCAGCCAGCCGGACAGAGTGCGGCGCTGAGCCGCTTGGATTTTCAGCTTCATCAAGAGGCCATTTCCTGTTGGGGGCCGTGGCGTACCGGGCCCTACCGTTTGCCCGGGGAGCCCTGGTCTGTCGCTGCATATTACGCAGGGAATTTCACGCACCAACAATGAGCAAGGTGCGGAGGGGGGATTAATACAAACACATTCAACGAGGCAAAACGCGAGAAAATATGCAAACTCACATTGTCGATCATCCGACATGCCCCCCGAATGGACAGAGCTCGGTTAACTCACACGAGGAAGCACCGCACACCTGCCCCATAAATCAACCCCGCCGCACACGGAGATGTACCGCCAGGCAGGTGATCTCGCGAACCCGCGGGCACGGGCGTGGCGGCGTCCGTCGTCACTTCGCTTGGCTCTGGCAATGGTCGGGGGCTTCCGCGCTCGGGCTGACCGAGACAATGAGCCTCTTCACTTGTGCCGCTCAAGGGCGAGGACCGCTGCGGCAGTTGACGTCATGCGGTTCGAGCTGCAGCGGGCGTGACGGAAGATCCGCCACGATTTGAGCCGTGCCACGCCGCGTTCGACCGGCGCCCGTGCCGCGGACGGTGCGCGGTTGACGGTTTGCTGGGTGGCGTGAGGCAACGGCCTGGTGGGCGTCGCAGGAGGTCGTCACCCATGGGCCGGCGCACTAGGGGTCGCTGGCCACACGCTCAACAGCTGCCAACACCCCCCTGTGGCGGGCGAGAGCCTGCTACTGCACCGGCAGTCGGCGCAGGGGCCACTCATCGATGCCGCCACAGGGGCGTCGTCGTCATGACCTCCTCCGGAGCTCGGCAGACCGAGGTCCGTCAAGGGTTGCGTATGGGTGACCACGTCGATGCGATGGGATCGCGCGCAGGAGGCCAGGGCCAAAGGGAGCTTCGGCTCGCCGGCCATCCTCCGCGCGGCCCAGGCCGTGTACCGAAAGTGGATCCTGGGCTGTGAATGATCACGGTTCATGGGTCGGGGAGATCTCACGGACGAGCAGTGGGCGCTGCTGGAACCGTTGTTGCCGAGGGGGGCGACGGCGGGGCGGCCGCCCATCTGGCCTCGGGGGCAGCTGATCGACGGCAGACGGTCCCGGGCGGACCCGTGTTCCGTGGCGGGACGTGCCCGTCGAGTACGGACCGTGGAACCGGGTCCATGACCTGTTCCGCCGATGGCAGTGGAACGGCACCTGGCACCGGATTCTCACCCGCCTCCAGTCCCTGGCCGGCTCGAAGGGTGCGATCGTCTGAGACCTGAATGTCGACTCCACGGTCTGCCGTGCCCACCAGCATGCGGCCGGAGCCCAAGGCAGGGTGACCTGCAGAAGGAACCACCAGGCGGTGTCCATGAAGAGCCCGGAGATCATGGGCACGATGTTGTGCCCCTGGCAGCCAGGACACCGGCGGAACACCACCACCACCACCTCGTGGGTGAAGCCGGAGGGCCGTTCGAGCCCTACGCCGTCCAGAGCACGAGCGACTGCCGACCAGGAGCCAATGTCGGGGCGATATCCGGTGGACTGGTTGCTGACCTCGCTCACAACCCATTGGTCCGCCTCGCACACGAAACCAACCTCGCCAGCACTCAAACCCCTCGCTCCGTCGCGGCTAGAGCGCTTCCGACACACGCCCCAGGCGGCCATACGTTTGACTCCTGGTTGGCCAGGGGGCTGGTCAAGCGGTACGCCGCGCCCAGGGCGTGCGCGCACGCTACCCGGTGTGGGTCTCGGTGGCGCGGGTGATGAAGTGGCGGGTGCTGTCCGGGTTCAGGGCCTGGGCCTGCAGGTGTTCGTACATCACGCTGTAGCGCTCGATGTCGGATCGTTTCTCCAGGTAGAGGTCGCTGGTGAACCGTTCCAGATACACCGTCCCCGTCCCGGGAGCATCCGCGAAATGCAGGATGGAGAACTGCCCCGAGATGCCCGGATGCGCTCCCACGCCGTGCGGGAGGACCTGCACGGTGATGTACGGCTGGGTACCGAGGTAGTTCAGGTGTTCAAACTGTTCGCGCATGATGGCGGGGCTGCCGACCACGCGGCGCAGTGCCGATTCGTCGAGCACCACCCATAAGCGCAAGGGGCGGGCGGGGTGGTGGATCCGGTGCTGGCGGCGCAGCCGTACCTCAAGGCGCGTGGCGATCTGTTCAGGCGTGGCCTGAGGGATCGTTTTTGCGATGACGGCGGCCGCGTAGGCGGGTGTTTGCAGCAGGCCGGGGATCACCAGCGGCTCGTAGGTGCGGATGGAGGCGGCTGCCGTCTCCAGTCCGATGTAGACGGCGTAGGGGACTTCGCCGAAGGCGACCCACCAGCCCTGCCGGTCCGATTCACTGGCCGCCCGCATCAACGAGTCGATGACCTTCTGGTCGGTGACTCCGTAGAGGCTGCACAGGTCACGCACGTCGCGGGGCTTGATGATGCGGCGGCCGTTCTCCAGGTGACTGATCTTGGGTTGGGAGATCAGCAGTCGCTCTGCCACCTGCGTGCTTGTCAGGCCGCTGGCCAGGCGGAGCCGGCGCAGCTCCGCGCCCAGTCGGCGTCTTCTGACGGTGGGGTTTCCGTTCACCGCCACGGGCGGTCCACCTCCGGCTCGGGACCATCTACCAGCCATGGGATGCCAGGACCGGGCCCGGCCGAACGCGTTCGCCGTGCAGAAATGATCAACGAGTCTTTCTGCACGGCGTCACCTTGGCGCGGGCGGGCTCACCCAGGTGGCCCTCGACGAGCGGCCGGCCGCGGCAGGCCCGCCCTTCCCCGGAGAGTGACTGCTTCTGTGGAGGAGGGCGCCGGCCGCCTTACGGCGTGCCGCCCCGGCCGGGGGCACGGGGGCGTGCAACGTGGCGGCGTATTCCCTCGGCATCCCGAGGCTCGGGGTGGCCGAGCGTGGGCTCCGGGCTGTCGTCTTCCGGGGCCCACGCTGTGTCCGTCGCCGTCTCGACCATCCGCACTGGCACGCTCGCCGGCACGGAACAGGGCGGCTGCACGGGCATGCCTCTCGTCTTCCGGACGCTTGCCGGAGGCGGAGCGAGCGGGCCCTGCCTGTCGGTCGGCGGTGGGCGGGACGTGCCGGAGCCCGGCCGGGTTGTGTGCGGCCGCCCATCCGCTCCACAGCCGTCGGCCGACCGCACCGGGCCGGGGCCGCGGCGGCGGCCGGGCGGGCGACCTCGACAGGTCGCTCGGGGCGTAGGCGCGCCGACCGCGCCGCCGGCTGCACGGTCACCAGTTCCGTCCGGGCCGCGTCAGTCCTTCACCGCGCCGCCGAGGCCGGAGACCAGGCGGCGCTGCACGAGTACGAAGAAGACCAGTACCGGCAGCGTCATCACCGTGGAGCCCGCCATGACCCCGCCCCAGTCCGGGTCGTCCGGCTTGAGGAACACGAGCAGCGCCATCGGGAGGGTCGACTGCGAGGTGTCGCTGATGATGAACGACTTGGCGAAGAGGAAGTCGTTCCAGGTGGAGATGAAGGAGAAGACGCTCGTCGCCACGAGGCCCGGGAAGACCAGGGGGAAGAGGATCTGCCACAGGAAGCGCGTCCGGCTCGCGCCGTCGAGGTACGCGGCCTCCTCCAGCGCCTCCGGGACGGCCTTCACGAAACCGCGCAGCATCCAGATCGCGAACGGGAGCGAGAAGGCGATGTGCGGCAGGATCAGCGACCACAGCGTGTTGAGTTGGCCGGTGTCCCGCATGAGGAAGAACAGCGGGATCGCGAGGGCCTCGATCGGCACCATCTGCGCGACGAGGAACATGATGAGCAGGGTCGTACGGAACCTGAACCGGAAGCGGGTGACGGCCGTCGCCGCGAGGAAGGCGATCAGCGCGGAGGCGAGGACCACCACTCCCGTGACGAGCAGGCTGTTGAGGAAGTAGCGCCCGAACTCCTGCTGGGCGAACACCCGGTGGAACGCGTCGAGGGAGGGCGCGAGCGTCCACGGCCTGGGGTGCGCGGACTGGATCTCGCCGGCCGGCTTGAAGGCGGAGAGCACCATCCAGTACAGCGGGAAGGCCACGACGACCGCGACGGCGAGCGCGGACGCCTCCGCCGCCAGCCGCCAGGGGCGCCGGACACGGAAGCGGCCGGTGGCCGCGGGGACGGGCGGCGGGCCGGTGCGGCTCACAGTTCTTCTCCCTGGCGTCGCATGAGGCGCAGATAGACGAGGGTGACGGCCAGCAGGATCAGCAGCATGACGACGCCGATGGCCGAGCCCAGGCTGTACTGCGAGGAGGCGAACGCCTTCTGGTACGCGTACACGTTCAGGACGAGGTTCTGCCCGGCGATACCGCCGCCGGCGGTCATCACGTAGATCTGGGTGAAGAGTTTGAAGTCCCAGATGATCGACTGGATGGTGACGACGATCAGGATGGGCCGCAGCATGGGCGCGATCACGGAGCGCCAGGTCCGCCACGGGGAAGCCCCGTCCAACGAGGCGGCTTCCAGCACCTCGGCCGGGATCGCCTTGATCCCCGCGTACACGGTCACCATGACGAAGGGGAACGAGCACCAGACGACTTCGAGGAGGACGAGCGTGAAGGCGCTGTAGCGCCCGTAGGTCCAGGAGAAGTCGCCGAGGCCCAGCAGGCGGTTGACGGGGCCGTGGTCGGGGTCGAAGAGGAACACCCAGACGGTCGAGCCGGTGACGGCGGGGGTCGCCCAGGCGCCGAGCGCGGCCAGCATCAGGGCCAGCCCGGGGAGGGCCCGGACCCGGGTGAGCAGCAGGGCGAGCGCGCATCCGACGGCGAGTGTGGAGACCACGCAGACGGCGGCGAAGACGACGGTCGCGAGGAGGACCTGCCAGAACTGGCTGTCGGAGAAGAGCGTCCGGTAGTTGCCGAGCCCCTTGAATGTGGTGGGCTCACCGCCGCTGACCTGGGCCTGGGTGTATTCGAGGAAGGAGATCAGGCCGAGCTGGTAGATCGGGTAGACCAGCAGCGCGGCGAGGACGAGGAGTGCGGGGGCGAGGTAGAGCCAGGGCGTCCGGCCGCTGCCGTGCCGGCCCCGGGGGGCCCGCCGGGGCCGTGCCGCCGGGCGTGGGACGGTCTTCCGCACCGGGACGGTCGTCGCCGGCTCGGCGGTCGCCGCTCGGGGCGTCATGGCGTGATGTCCATGGGTGCGTGCTCCGTGGTCCGTGGGTCCGTGGTCCGTGAGTCCGTCGGTCGTGAGTCCGTCGCTCGTTCGCCTGTGCTTCAGCCCGCGCTGGTGAAGGCGGCGTCCATCTTCTTCGCCGCGTCACCGGAGGCGGTGGCCACGTCCTTCTTGCCGCTGACGATCTCCTGGAACATGGTCGGCAGGACCGTCGAGGCGTCGATCTGGCCCCAGGCCGGGGATGCCGGCACGAACTTGGCGCCCGCGGTGAGGGTCTTGACGAACGGTTCGACGAACGGGTCCTTCCGCGCGGCCTCGGCCCGGACGTCGGTGTAGGTGGGCAGGAAGCCCATCGCGTCGAAGAGCCCCCGCTGGGTGTCCTTGCCGGCGAGCTGCTTCATCAGGTCGACCGCGAGGGTGCGCCGCGAACTGCTCTTCAGGACACCTATGTTGTTGCCACCCGCGAAGGCGGGAGCGATCTCCCCCTCCTTGACGCCCGGCAGCGGGACCACGGCGTACTTGCCCTTCACCGCGCCGGCCTCGACGGCCTGGTGGCTGAAGTCGCCGCCGATGGCCATGCCCGCGTTGCCGGAGGCGAAGGCGGTGACGGTGGCGTTGCCGCCCATGGCCGCGCACTTGGCGGCCGGGCAGTTGTCGTCCCCGAAGAGCGAGGTGTACGTCTCGATGCCCTTGCGCGCGGCGGCGCCCGCGATCGCGGACCTGTGCGCGCCGCCGCTCTCCTCGGCGAGTTCACCGCCGTTGGCCCAGATGAACGGCATCGCGCCGTAGGTGTAGGCGCCGCCCACGGCGATGCCGTACAGCTCGGGCCTGGCCTGGCGGATCCTCTTGGCGGTGGCGACCAGTTCGTCCTGGGTCCTCGGCGGCTGCAGGCCCAGCTCCGTGAAGACGTCGGTGCGGTAGTAGAGGGCCCGTACGCCGACGAAGAACGGGGCGCCGTAGACCTTGCCGCCGACCGTGACCGACTGGACGGCGGTCGGATCGGTGTCCTTGGCGTCCGGCCAGGCGCCGAACTCCGCGCTGATGTCGGCGAGTCCGCCGTCCTTGACGTATCCGGCGGTGTCGGTGTTGCCGTACTCGATCAGGTCCGGGGCGCTCTTCGGGTCGTTGAAGGCGGCCTTGACGCGCTGGGCGCGGCTCTCGACGGGGATGTACTCGACCTCGACCTTCACATCCGCGTTCCGCGCGGTGAACGCGGCGACCGCCCCGTCCACGACCTTCTTCTTGGGGTCGTTGGCGACCTCCTGGAACAGCCAGACGCGCAGGGTGCCGGTCTTCTCGTCCTTGGTGGCGGTGCTGACGGAGGTCTGCGGGGCGCAGGCGGTGGCGGTGAGTCCCGCCAGGACGAACGCGGCGACGGACACGGCGGTGCGGGAGCGGAGCTTCACGGGCGATCCCCAGACGGAAGACGAGCGCGACAGCGTTGCGCGCTGCGCAACGCCCGTTTCGTACTACACAACTGGGAGGAGGCTAGAACGACTTGCGGACGGGGACAAGTGGTCTCGACCACTCCGTGACCGAACGAGCCGTTCCGGCGGAGCCGCGCACGCCGGATCCGGCCCGGAGCGGGCGCGGACAGCACCCGCGCCCCCTCGGCGGACGTACCGAAGGGGCGGAGTCGCGGGCGTGGGGGCGCTCGGGGAGGGGGACGCGGATCAGTCGGCGCAGGTCGGGCAGAGGCCCCGGTAGGTGACCTCGACCTCGGACACGGCGAAGCCGAACCGCTCCTCGTCGGGCAGGCCTGCCATCGGGTCCCCGCGCGGGTGGACGTCGCGGATGAGGCCGCAGCGGCGGCACACGAGGTGCTGGTGCGGGTGGTGCGCGTTCGGGTCGTAGCGCTTCGCACGGCCGTCGGTGCAGACTTCCGCGACCTCGCCCAGGGAGACCAGCTCGCCCAGGGCGTTGTAGACGGTCGCCCGTGAGATCTCCGGCAGCCGCTCCGCCGCGCGGGCGTGCACCTCGTCGGCCGTGAGGTGGACGTGGTCGCCGTCGAGGACCTCCGCCACGACACGCCTCTGGGACGTCATCCGCCAGCCACGTCCTCGCAGCCGCTCCAGCAGGTCACTCATATCGACTCACCTTATTCGGGCTCGGCGGGATGCCCGGTGTTCACGGCGCTGTCCGAGAACCGATCACATATGGGCTTGGTGTTCTTCTTGACTTGGACTCTGTCCATCGTAGGATCGGTTTCGTAGATAGCCAAGGGACAGGAAGACGCCGGAGCGGCAGGACGGGTCCCGGGCCCCAACTGCTCCACCGTTCCATCCGCACGCAGTTCCCGAGCACCGTGATCCGCCTGGTCCGGAAGGATTCCCATGTCTGAGAACCACGACGCAATCGTCACCGACGCCAAGCCCGAGGGCGGGGGCGGCTGTCCTGTCGCCCACGGCCGGGCCGCGCACCCCACGCAGGGCGGCGGGAACCGCCAGTGGTGGCCGGAACGCCTCAACCTGAAGATCCTCGCCAAGAACCCCGCCGTGGCCAACCCCCTCGGCGAGGAGTTCGACTACGCCGCCGCGTTCGAGACCCTCGACCTGCCCGCGGTGAAGCAGGACATCGCCGCGGTACTGACGACCTCGCAGGACTGGTGGCCCGCCGACTTCGGCCACTACGGCCCGTTCATGGTGCGGATGGCCTGGCACAGCGCGGGCACGTACCGGATCAGCGACGGCCGGGGCGGCGCCGGGGCCGGGATGCAGCGCTTCGCGCCGCTCAACAGCTGGCCGGACAACGGGAACCTGGACAAGGCCCGCCGCCTGCTGTGGCCGGTGAAGAAGAAGTACGGCCAGAGCCTGTCCTGGGCCGACCTCATGATCCTCGCCGGCAACGTCGCCCTGGAGTCGATGGGTCTGGACACCTTCGGTTTCGGCGGCGGACGCGCCGATGTCTGGGAGCCCGACGAGGACGTGTACTGGGGTCCCGAGACCACCTGGCTCGCCGACGAGCGCTACACCGGTGACCGGGAGCTGGAAGGCCCGCTCGGTGCCGTCCAGATGGGCCTGATCTACGTCAACCCCGAGGGCCCCAACGGCACTCCGGACCCTCTCGCCGCGGCGCGCGACATCCGCGAGACGTTCCGCCGGATGGCGATGAACGACGAGGAGACCGTCGCCCTGATCGCGGGCGGCCACACCTTCGGCAAGACCCACGGAGCCGCCTCGGCGGACCACGTCGGCGACGACCCCGAGGCCGCCCCGATCGAGGCCCAGGGCTTCGGCTGGAGCAACTCCTTCGGAACCGGCAAGGGTGGCGACACGATCACCAGCGGTCTGGAGGGCATCTGGACGAACACCCCGACCACCTGGGACAACAGCTTCTTCGACATCCTCTTCGGCTACGAGTGGGAGCTGTTCAAGAGCCCCGCCGGCGCGCACCAGTGGCGGCCGAAGGACGGCGCCGGTGCGGGCACCGTGCCCGACGCCCACGACGCGTCCAGGACCCACGCCCCGACGATGCTGACCACGGACCTCTCACTCCGCGTCGACCCGGCCTACGAGCAGATCTCCCGCCGCTTCCACCAGGACCCGGCCGCGTTCGCCGACGCCTTCGCCCGCGCGTGGTTCAAGCTGACGCACCGCGACATGGGCCCGGTCGTGCGCTACCTGGGCCAGGAGGTCCCCTCCGAGACCCTGCTGTGGCAGGACCCGCTCCCCGAGGTGACGCACGAGCTCGTCGATGCCGACGACATCGCCGCCCTCAAGCGCTCGGTCCTCGCCTCCGACCTGTCGGTGTCCCAGCTGGTGTCCGCGGCGTGGGCCTCGGCCGCCTCCTTCCGCGGCAGCGACAAGCGCGGCGGCGCCAACGGCGGGCGGGTCCGCCTCCAGCCGCAGAGCGGCTGGGAGGTCAACGACCCGGACCAGCTGGCGACGGTACTGCGCACCCTGACGGGGATCCAGGAGTCCTTCAACTCCGCGCAGAGCGGCGGCAAGCGGATATCGATCGCCGACCTGATCGTGCTGGCCGGCGCCGCCGGCGTCGAGCAGGCCGCGAAGGACGCCGGCTTCGAGGTGACGGTTCCCTTCACTCCGGGCCGCGTGGACGCCTCGCAGGAGCAGACCGACGTGGAGTCGTTCGCCGCTCTGGAGCCGACCGCCGACGGATTCCGCAACTACCTCGGCAAGGGCAACCGCCTCCCGGCGGAGTACCTGCTCGTCGACCGGGCGAACCTGCTGAACCTGAGCGCGCCCGAGCTGACCGTCCTCGTCGGCGGGCTCCGCGTCCTCGGCGCGAACCACCAGCAGTCGTCCCTCGGCGTGCTGACCACGACGCCCGGCTCCCTGACCAACGACTTCTTCGTCAACCTGCTCGACCTGGGTACGACGTGGACGGCCGCGTCCGGGGACCAGAACACCTTCGAGGCCCGCGACACCGCCACCGGCGAGGTCAAGTGGACCGGCACCCGTGCCGACCTCGTCTTCGGTTCGAACTCGGAGCTGCGCGCGCTCGCCGAGGTCTACGCGAGCGACGACGCGAAGGAGAAGTTCGTCAAGGACTTCGTCACCGCGTGGGACAAGGTCATGAACCTGGACCGGTTCGACCTCGTCTGACCGTTTCGACCCCCGTCCGACCGGGACCTCCGGGCCGGCCCGCGTGTGCGGGCCGGCCCGGACCCGTTCCCGCCGCGCCCCCGACCGCGTACGGATCCGAAGGCCGGTCAGGATTCGAGAAGCGCCGGCCCCCGCGCCGCGCCTAACGTGGGAGCCACGCACTTCGCCGTCGCCGCGACCGCGCCGACGGAGCCTGCGGGAGCGACCCGACCCGGATGGAGACACCACCGATGAGCAAGGCCGACAAGACGGTCCCGACACCGCCCGCGCGGCACGGCGCCGACAGCCACGACCTGATCCGGGTGCACGGCGCGCGCGAGAACAACCTCAAGGACGTCAGCATCGAGCTCCCCAAGCGCAGGCTGACGGTGTTCACCGGCGTCTCCGGTTCGGGCAAGAGCTCCCTCGTGTTCAACACGATCGCGGCGGAGTCCCAGCGGCTCATCAACGAGACCTACAGCTCCTTCGTCCAGGGCTTCATGCCCACGCAGGCCCGCCCCGAGGTCGACGTCCTCGAAGGGCTGACGACCGCGATCGTCGTCGACCAGCAGCGGCTGGGCACCGACCCCCGGTCCACGGTCGGCACCGCCACCGACGCCAACGCGATGCTGCGCATCCTCTTCAGCCGCCTCGGAAAGCCGCACATCGGCTCGCCCAACGCCTTCTCCTTCAACGTCGCCTCCGTCCGGGCCAGCGGCGCGATCACGGTCGAGCGCGGCAGCGGCACCAAGACGGTCAAGCAGACCTTCACCCGCACCGGCGGCATGTGCACGCGCTGCGAGGGCCGGGGCTCCGTCTCCGACATCGACCTCTCGCAGCTCTACGACGACTCCAAGTCCATCGCCGAGGGCGCCTTCACCATCCCGGGCTGGAAGTCGGACAGTTGGTGGACCGTGCGGACCTACGCCGAGTCGGGCTTCCTCGACCCGGACAAGCCGATCCGCAAGTTCACCAAGAAGGAGATGCAGGACTTCCTCTACCGCGAGCCGACCAAGGTCAAGGTGGAGGGCGTCAACATCACCTACGAGGGGCTGATCCCGAAGATCCAGAAGTCCTTCCTCTCCAAGGACCGGGAGTCGATGCAGCCGCACATCCGGGCCTTCGTGGACCGGGCGGTCACCTTCACCAGCTGTCCCGAGTGCGGGGGCACCCGGCTCAGCGAGGCGGCGCGCTCGTCGAAGATCAAGCGGATCAGCATCGCCGACGCCTGCGCCATGCAGATCAGCGACCTGGCCGCGTGGGTCCACGGCCTCGACGAGCCCACGGTGGCCCCGCTGCTGGCGACCCTGCGCCAGACCCTCGACTCGTTCGTGGAGATCGGGCTGGGCTACCTCTCGCTCGACCGCGCGTCGGGCACCCTGTCGGGCGGCGAGGCGCAGCGCGTGAAGATGATCCGCCACCTCGGCTCCCCCCTCACCGACACCACCTATGTCTTCGACGAGCCCACGACGGGCCTGCACCCGCACGACATCCAGCGGATGAACAACCTGCTGCTGAGGCTGCGGGACAAGGGCAACACGGTGCTGGTCGTGGAGCACAAGCCGGAGACGATCGTGATCGCCGACCACGTCGTCGACCTGGGCCCGGGCGCCGGCGCCGCCGGCGGCAGCGTCTGCTTCGAGGGCACCGTCGAGGGCCTGCGGTCCGCCGGCACCGTCACCGGCCGCCACTTCGACGACCGGGCCCGCCTCAAGGAGAAGGTGCGGACGCCCACCGGGACGCTGGAGATCCGCGGCGCGACGACGCACAACCTGCGCGACGTGGACGTCGACATCCCGCTCGGGGTCCTCACGGTCGTCACCGGCGTAGCCGGTTCGGGCAAGAGCTCGCTCGTGCACGGTTCGCTGCCGCACCGGTCGGGGGAGGCCGGCGAGGGCGTCGTATCCATCGACCAGGGTGCGATCCGCGGCTCGCGACGCAGCAACCCGGCGACGTACAGCGGTCTCCTCGACCCGGTCCGCAAGGCCTTCGCCAAGGCCAACGGCGTGAAGCCGGCCCTGTTCAGCGCCAACTCCGAGGGCGCCTGCCCCCACTGCAACGGCTCGGGTGTCGTCTTCACCGACCTCGCGATGATGGCTGGTGTCGCCACCCCGTGCGACGAGTGCGAGGGGAAGCGGTACCAGGCAGCGGTGCTGGAGTACCGGTTCGGAGGCCGGGACATCAGCGAGGTGCTCGGGATGTCGGTGACCGAGGCCGAAATCTTCTTCGGTTCCGGGGAGGCGCACACACCGGCCGCGCACCGCGTCCTGACCCGGCTCGCCGACGTCGGACTCGGCTACCTCAGCCTCGGCCAGCCGCTCACCACACTGTCCGGCGGCGAGCGGCAGCGGCTCAAGCTGGCCACGCACATGGCCGAGAAGGGCGGCGTGTACGTCCTCGACGAGCCGACCGCCGGACTGCACCTCGCCGATGTCGAACAGCTGCTCGGCCTGCTCGACCGGCTCGTCGACTCGGGGAAGTCCGTCATCGTCGTCGAGCACCACCAGGCGGTCATGGCCCACGCCGACTGGATCATCGACCTCGGCCCCGGCGCCGGGCACGACGGCGGCCGGATCGTCTTCGAGGGAACGCCCGCCGACCTCGTCGCCGACCGCTCCACCCTCACCGGCGAGCACTTGGCGGCCTACGTCGGCGCCTGAGCCGTCTCTTTCGGATCTTGTCGGGCGGAGGGCTCAGGGCTCAGCCGTGTCGGGCGGGCGGGAGGCGCGCGGGAGCCGGGGCGGCCCGTCGTGTCGGCCCCGCCGTTCTGCGATGCTGAGGGGGTGAGCCTCGGGACGGTTCGACCGGAGGGCAGATGGCGGAGCAGGGCGGGGAGCCCGAGGGGGTCCTGGACACCGCGCGGCATCGGGCCCTGCGGCTGGCCGGGCTGTCGGCCGCCCCCGACACCGGGATGGACCGCTTCGCCCGGCTGGTCACCCGGCTGCTCCGGGTGCCCGCGGCCTTCGTGTCGCTGGTCGCCGAGGACCGGCAGGTCCTGCCCGGCATGGTCGGCCTGCCCGAACCCTGGGCGGGGCTGCGGGCGCTGCCGCTGTCCCACGCGCCCGGCCGGTACGTCGCGGCCTCGGGACGGCCCCTCGTCGTGTCCGACGCCCGTACCGACGAAGGAATGCGCGGGGACGCCACGGTCGCGGACCTCGGAGCGCTCGCGTACGCGGGGATGCCGCTGACCGACCGCAACGGGCTCGTCCTGGGCTCCCTGTGCGCGATCGACCCGGCGCCCCGCAGCTGGGGCGAGGAGGAGCTGACCGACCTGGCCGACCTGGCGGCGGCCTGCTCCGCGGACCTGCGCCTGCGGATCCTGTCGGCCCGGCGCCGGTCCGCGCGGGACGTGCTGGAGACCGCGCGGGCCGCGGCCGAACGGGCCCGGGGCGACGCGGTGCGCCTGGAGCACGAGGCGCAGGCCGGCCTGGACCACGCCGAGCTGCTGCTGCGGGCCTCGGAGGAACTGGCGCAGACCTCGGGGCTGGAGGACGTCCGGCGACGGCTGGGCGACCTGTTCGTCGGCGTCGGCAAGCCCTCGTACGTGGGCCTGCTCGTCTCCGACAAGGAGGCACTGCACCGGATCCCCGATCCGGATGTCACCTACCTCCTGGAACAGGAGGCGCTCGTCCTGCCGGCGGACGCGGCGTTCCCGAGCGCCCGGGCGCTGCGGGAGCGACGGTCCGTGTTCGTGCCCGACCGGGACGCGCTCGTGGCCGGCTACGGCCCCGAGGCGGTGGGCCTCTTCGACCGGATGGGCTTCTCCACGGTGCTGTGCCTGCCGCTCTGGGGCAGTCGGGACCTGCTGGGCGTCCTCGCGATGTGCTGGAGCGAGCGGCACGAGGTGGGCGTCCCCGAGCGGGCCGCGCTCACCGCCGCGTCCGGCTACGTCGCGCAGGCAGTGGAGCGCGCCCTCTACCTCGACGAGCGGATCTCTGTCGCCCGGCAGCTCCAGACCGCCATGCTCACCGACCTGCCGCCGGTCGGGGCCCTGGAGACCGGCGCCCTCTACCTGCCGGCCGCCGACGACGACATGGTCGGCGGCGACTGGTACGACGCCTACCACCTACCGGACGCCGGAGCGGCCGGCCGCGGCCCCTCACTCATGATCACCGTGGGGGACATCACCGGGCACGACATGCGCGCCGCGGCGGTGATGGGTCAGATCCGCAGCATGCTGCGGCAGGCGACCCTGGACCATCCCCCGTACAGCCCCGCCGCCGCGCTGACCGCTCTCGACGCGGCCTGCTCGGTGCTGCCCATCGACGCCGGCGGCACCCTGGTCCATGCGCGTCTCGACCCCGTCGAAGGCTCCCCCGACTGGTTCCTGACCTGGTCCAACGCCGGGCATCCGGCGCCGCTGCTCCGCGCCCCCGACGGACGGGTGACGCTTCTGGAGGAGCACGACATCCTCCTCCATCCGGCCCTGGGGCCGGTGCCGCGGGCCGAGCACCGGCGGGAACTCCCGCGGGGCTCGACCCTGCTGCTGTACACCGACGGGCTCGTCGAGCGCCGCGGTCACGACATCGACGCCGCCACCGCCCGGCTCGCCGGCCTGATGGCCCGCCACGGGCACCGGCCGCTGACCGAGCTGCTCCGCCTGGTCAGCGACCGGCTGGCGACCCCGCCCCCCGAGGACGACGTCGTCCTGCTGGCACTGCGCGTCCCCTGAGGGGTGCCGCGCGTACGGCCGGGGACGACTCGTCCGCTGGGCCCGTCGGCTCAGTAGTAGTGCTTGCGCCCGCCCACGGCGTGGCCCGCCGCGCCCAGGATCCAGAGGACGGCTCCGATCACCAGCAGCACGATCCCGATGGTCCACAGGATCGAGATGCCGGTGACGAAGCCGATGATGAGCAGGATGATTCCGAGGACAAGCATGGTGTCCTCCCTTTTCACTTGACGGTGGTTTTCCGGCGGTTACGAGGTCACAGGCGCCATATGGAGTCCTTTCCCGTACGGAGTACCGGTGGGCGCCGCCTCCCGGAGGGGCCTGCGGAGCGCGCTGCGCCCCTGGTCCCAGGCCTCGCGGATGTGCGCCGCGAGGCGGTCCTCCAGCAGCACGGTCGCCGCGCACCCGAAGGCGATGTCCGCCTCCAGGCCGGGCTCGTCGGCCAGCAGTCCGCCGATGACCTCGTGGCGCACGACCTGCTCGTGGACGGCGTCGGCCTCGACGTGCTCGGCGTAGAAGTGTTCGGCGGCCGGTCCCGCTCCGCAGCGCCGCATGGCCTTGGCCAGGCGCCGGGACCCGGGCGAGGAGGTGACCTCGACGCACGCGAAGTGGCCGACGAGCGCGCCGCGCAGGGCGCGGTGCAGGCCGAAGAGCGACATCAGGTTCACGGTCGCGAGCAGCGGGGCCGGCGCGTGGTCGAGGTAGTGCCCGTACGCGGGGTCGAGGTCGAGGTCGGCCATCAGGTCCGCGAACAGGCGGGCGTGGATGCGGTCGGCGCGGCCGGCGCCGAACTCGTCGTACTCGATGGCGACCATGGCGGCCTTGGCCCGCCCGGTGAGCCGGGGGACGACCCAGACGTGCGGGTCGGCCTCCTTGAGGTGGTAGACGGAGCGCAGGGCCGCGTACTCGCGCAGCTGCCAGAGCTCGCCCTCGGTGGCCAGGTGGTGGCTGAGGCTGTCGGAGAGGTCGACGGGCTCGACGAGCAGGGGCGCGAAGGCCTCGTCGACCGAGCGGGGGCCGTCGGACAGCTCGGTGCGCAGGGCGTGCAGGAAGCGGGTTTCGAGGGTTTGGCGCAGCCGCAGCAGGTCCGGGTCCCACTCGCGCTCGCCGTCCACGCCCTCGAAGCCGCGGTAGTGCAGCTCGTAGAGGAGGTGGAGGGCGAGCTGGAGGTCCTCGCCCCACGGGTCGGCCTTCAGCACGGACCCGGTGGCGTACTCGGGCGGCCCGCCCGATTCCAGCGCGTCCCGCACGGCACCGGACAGCTCGCCCCGCCCCTCGACCAGTCGGGGGCCGGCGGCGGTCGTCGTGCTCGGAGCGGGAGGGGTCATCGCTGGTTCCTGTCCTCGGGCGGCGAGTCGGCTCGCTCGCGGGGGCGGTGGCTGGTGTCGCACCACGGGTACGTGCGGCTGCGGCGGCAGGTGCACACCGCGACCACGAAGCGGTCCGAGCGGGCGACCGTGCCGTCGTCCAGGGCGATCTCGACCGGCCCCTCGACCAGGACGGGCCCCTGCGGGTCCACGGACACCCGCCGGGCGGGCCCGGCCGCGGCTGCCGGGGACGGAGTGCTGTCAGCGGCACTGGGCACGGATGATCACCAGCTCTTCCCATTCCTCGGCCTCGGCCGCCAGGCCCCGGCGCTCCAACCAGTCCCGTCGCGACCGCAGTACGGGGCCCCACGGCACGGAGACCCGCGCCGTGACCTCGGCGTCCATCCGCGGGCCCGTCAGCCGGTCCACGGTCTCCTCCGCCCCGCACATCCCCGAGTGCACCATCAGCAGGACACCTCCCGGGCGCAGCAGCGCCGGAGCGCTCGCGCAGATCCGGTCGATGACCACGCGGCCGTCGGGGCCGGCGTCCCACGCGCGCTTCGATCCGCGCGATGGCGGGCGCACCCCGGGGGCCGGTACGTAGGGGGGATTGGCGACGACCAGGTCGTAGCGGTGCCCAGCGGTACGGGCCGCGAAGTCCCCGTGCACAACGCGCAGGGGCAGGCGCCGGCGCAGGGAGTTCAGCCGAGCCGTGACCACGGCGCGCCAGGAGACGTCGACGGCGGTGACCCGGGCTCCCCGGCCGGCGGCGTGCAGGGCGAGCGCGCCCGTGCCCGTGCCGATCTCCAGGGCGTCGGTCCCGGGTCCGAACTCCTCACGGTCGAGGGCCTCGCCGAGCAGGAGGGTGTCCGCCTGGGGCCGGTACACCCCGGGCAGGGCGACGAGGCCGGCGTCCGGGCTGGTGCCCGAGAAGCGAGTCGTGGTGGACACCGCGTACCTCCGGTATCGAATGCGGCCCGCGGGGGGCGCATGTGCGGGGTGAGACCCTGCGGCTACCCCGTCACACGCGCCCCACCCGGAATTCTCCCGATCCTCGGAGGATCGGACGGAAATCCCGGCCGGATTCCTACGGAACACCAGGTGGGGCCAGGGGCGCGGGGAGCGGCGATCACAGGTGCGCCCGTGTGGCGGACTGGGCGGCCCGGACGGCGACGTTCGCCGCGTCCTCCAGGAGCGGGGCGGCCGGCCGGCCGCCCCCGGTGAGGGTCCAGCCGCACAGGGCCGCCCAGGCCAGGGCGGAGGAAGCAGCCTTGGCGCGCTCGGCGCGGCGGGCCAGGAAGGTGCCGAAGAGCAGCGCGTCCCCGACGTCCACCGCGATCCGGCCGAGCACGGCCGTACGCAGTCCCGCGCCCTCGGGGGCGGCCAGCATCGCGGCGCCGATGACCGCGTCCCGTACCCCCAGGGCGCGGATGAGCAGGGCCGAGGAGCCGTGCTCGGCCAGGCCGCAGGGGCGTGCCAGCAGTGCGGGGCGACAGGTGACGGCCACGCCGTATCCGAGCGTGGCCGCGCCCATCACCCGTGCGGCTGCGGTACGCATGTCGATCACTCCGTTCGATTCGATGGGCCCGGCCCGCAGTCCGCCCGGGAGCTGCGACTGATCGGCGCGCCTACCCCTGCCGGGGGCGCGTAATCCCTAGTCGTCGCCGGACTGGTCCTCGCTCGGTCGGTTCTCGCGGGTCTGGTCCCGGGGGCCGGGGCGGGGACGGCGTTCGGCCGAGTGGCCCTGTGTGTCCTGGTCGTTCCGGGTGGTTCCCGAGCGTCCGACGACGGCGTCCTCCGCCTGTCGGCGTGCTTCGCGGTCGCCGCTCTCGCCCTCGGCCTCGGACGGCGTGGTCCTCGGGTTGCTCCGGGTCTTGTCCTGGTCCGCCATCGTGTCCTCCTCGCGTGGTGCCGGTGGTCTCCAGCGACTACCCCGGCCCGGCGTGCTGAGACGTCCGTGCCCGATGCGCCTACGCTGGAGGGAGCACACAGCCGCATCGGAGGGCATCATGATCGTCCTCGGCATCATTCTGCTCATCATCGGCTTCGTCACCGGGATCAGCATCCTGTGGACGCTCGGGATCGTGCTTGTCGTCATCGGCGCCGTCCTGTGGATCATCGGCGCCGTCGGACATCCCGTCGGTGGCCGCAAGCACTATTGGTAGCCCTTCGTCCCGGTAGCGGGCACGTCGAGCGCCGGAAGCTCCGCGGAGCGCGGAGAGCGAGGCGCTCCTCCGTCGCAGGAAAGGCAGGCCGGCCCATGGTCAAGCAGCCGAAGTCATCCCAGCCCTCGCACGGCGAGGGGCCGAGCCCGCACAAGGGCACCGCACAGCACGGCTGGTCCCCCGACGTCGACGAGACCCGGCAGCAGGACAATCCGAGCGCCCACCGTTCCTTCCACCCCGACCAGTACGCCCCCGGCAAGGGCAAGGGCCGCACGGTCGCCGCGGAGGAGGCGGGGAACCCGCACGGCAGGCCCACGGAGAGCACGAGCCGCCGCGGCGAGGACCACAGCGAGGCCGGCAGCGACGACAAGGGCATGCACGACACCGGCCCGCGGGGCCGCTCCCGTCGCCCCAGCGGTACCAAGGACGCCTCCGCCACCACCGGCGTCGACCCCCAGGACCCGCCCGGCACCCGCAGCGGCGGCTGACGGGGCCGCGTCGAGCCGGCCCCGTACGGACGCGCCCGCGCGCCACGAAGCGGCCCGCGCGGCCTCCGTGCGCGGCCGTGACCGCGGGGCCCGCCGCGCGCGCCGCCAACCCCAGCCCCACGCGAACGAGGAGCCGCCCACCGTGTCGACGTCGAGCCACGAGATCTCCGGTGCTCCCTGCTGGGTGAGCCTGCTGGCCCGGGACCAGGAGGGCGCCCGGCGGTTCTACGGCGCCGTACTCGGCTGGGAGTTCCCGCCGGGGCGCCCGGGGGCGGGCACAGTGGTCGCCTTCCGCGACGGGGCTCCCGTGGCGGGCATCGGCGCCCTGGGCGGGAGTTCCGCCGTGCCGGTGGCGTGGACACCGTACTTCGCCGTCGAGGACGCCGACGCGACCGCCGCCCGGATCCGCGAGCGCGGCGCCACCGTGGCGGTCGGGCCGCTGGCCTTCGGGACCGGGCGGGCCGCCCTGGCCGCGGATCCCGCCGGGGCCGTCTTCGGCTTCTGGCAGGGGGAGGTCGTGCCCGACTGGGCCGTGGGCCGCGGAAGCGCCCCGGCCTGGTTGGAGTTGCGGACCCGCGACGCCTTCGCCGCGGCCATCTTCTACGGCGAGGTCCTGGACTGGGGCAGCGACCCCGCCGGGCGCTGCACCGTCGCCTACGAGCACGATCACGTCGTCCTGCGCCACGGCCACGACACCGTCGCCCGCATCAGCGGCGGCGCGCTGGAGCAGGCCCCGGATCCCGAGGCACGGCCCCGCTGGCACGTCCATTTCCGGGTGCCCGACCTGGAGGCCGCGATCGAGGCGGCCGGAGAGCTGGGCGGCCGGGCCGCCTCTCCGGTGCAGACCTCCGCCCTGAGCCGGGGGATCGTGCTGGCCGACCCGGAGGGGGCGCTCTTCACCGTGGTGGCGCTCCAGGACCCGCCCACCCGGCCGTCGCCTCCCGTGAGCCCGGCTTCGCGCGCGAGCGCCGGTACGGACACGCCGAGGTCCGTGTGAGGGCGCGAGGTCCGCATGTCACGCCGGGGTCCGTATGTCACGCCGGGGTCCGGGTGGCGGCCGGCGGCCGCCGCGGATGTGCGGCCCGTCCCGTGCACAACGCGCGATAGCGGGTAAGCGACCTGCATGATCCCCTCAGTTTCGCTCGCCGCTTCCAGCAATTCGTCCCTGTACCTGATCATCGCGGGCGTGGCGGTGGCCGCGCTGCTGATCGCGGCGTTCTGGTACGGGTCCAGGCGCACCGCGCGGCGCAAGGACCCCGGTGCCCGGCCGGTCGACCAGAGCCCCCAGGCACAGGCCCGGCAGGACTCGTGGCACACGCCCGAGGACGACCCGGAGCAGCAGCGCCCGCGCCCCTGACGCGGCGCTGGCACCTGGCACCTGGCACCTGGCAGCACCTGACACCTTCACCATCTGGACGCCGTAGCGCCCGGGCCTGCCGCCCGGGCGCTACGGCGTGTCCTCACGCGGTCCGCCGGCCTCCTCGGCCGAGTCGAGCCGCGCGGTGACGGGGGTGGCCGTGATCCCGTGCAGGAGGACCGAGAGCAGGACGGTGAAGGTCACCACCGCCCACAGTTCCTCGGCGGGTGCGGCGAACTCGGCGGCGCCCAGGGCGTATGCCAGGTAGAAGAAGGATCCGATCCCCCGGATGCCGAAGACCGCGATGACGGCCCGCTCCCACCCGACGGCGCGCCCCCGGATCTGCACCGCCCATCCCACCAGCGGGCGGATCACCACGAAGAGCAGCAGCCCGAGGGCGGCTCCGGGCCAGGTCAGCGCTTCGAGCCCGCCGTCGGCGATGAAGCCGCCGACGAGGAAGAGGACGACGGCGGTGAGGAGCCGCTCGATCTGGTCGGTGAAGGCGTGCATGACGCGGTGGTAGCGGTGGGCCCGTTCGGCGCCGCGGATCGTGCAGGCGGTGACGAACACGGCGACGAACCCGTAGCCGTGCACCAGTTCGGTCAGCCCGTAGGCGGTGAAGGTCGCGGCGAGCGCGACGAAGCCTTCACGGTGCTCGGCGAGGCGCAGCGCCTTCCATGCGGCCTGGAAGAACATCCAGCCGAGGAGGCGGCCGACGGCGAGGCCGACCAGCAGCCCGACCGTGCTGCGCACCAGCACGTCGCTCCAGACCCAGTGCCAGAGCCCTTCCGTCGACCAGCCCGTCGCGGACGCCGCGGTGAGGGCGACGGCGGCCAGGACGAAGGGGAAGGCCAGTCCGTCGTTGAGACCGGCCTCGCTGGTCAGGGCGAAGCGGACCTCGTCCTCGTCGTCCTCCTCGTCGGTCGGCTCGCCCACCCGCACCTCGGCGGCGAGGACCGGGTCCGTGGGCGCGAGAGCGGCCGCGACCAGGAGCGCGACGGCGGGCGGCCATCCCAGCAGCCATGCCGCGGCCGCCGCCGTAAGGATGATGGTGAGCGGCATGGCCAGGCCCAGGAGCCGCCACGTGGTCGACCAGGCGCGCAGTCCGGGAGGCCGGTTGATGGCCAGGCCGGCGCCCATCAGCGCGACGACGACGCAGATTTCCGTGAGGTGCTCCACCGCGCTCCGGTGCCGGACGGGGTCGAGGTCCGGGAGCGCGTCGAGGGGCAGCAGGAAGACGAGGAACCCGGCCGCGAGGAACACTATGGGCAGCGAGAGCGGCCGTCTCGCCAGGGCTCTCGGCAGCACCGCCGCGCACAACGCCCCCAGCCCGGCGCAGGCGTACACCACATCGATCCCGGTCAAAGCCAACACAACCACCATTCCCGTACGGAACCCTCGTCCACGCCTACCCGATCCGGTCGCGGCCGGCCGGGAGCCGCGGTCCTCTGCCGCCGAACGGCCCAACCCGTCCTGCCCGCGGCCGTCCCTCTCCGAGCCGGGGCACGGGAAGGGGCCCGAACTCGTCGAGTTCGGGCCCCTTCCCGTGCCGGGCCGGCGCCGGGGGGCGCCGGCTCACCGCCGCCGGATCAGGCCGGGCGGCCGCCGAAGGGGGCGCCGGTGCCGTAGTACGTGCCCAGCTCGTCGCGGTAGCCCGCGTCGCCGAGGTGCTGGTCGCGGTGGAACTCGGGGGCGTCCTTGACCTGCCCCTTGGTGCGGTCGACGTAGATCTTCTCCTCGGCCGCGTCGATGCGGACCACGGTGCTCGCCGGAAGAAGGACCTCCTTGCCGAAGATCCACACTCCGGTGTCCACGACCAGATAGGCGTCACCGACCTCGTCGGAGTGCTTGTCGACCTTGCCGATGCTCCCGT
Source organism: Streptomyces sp. NPDC058662 (assembly GCF_042716255.1). NCBI lineage: Bacteria > Bacillati > Actinomycetota > Actinomycetes > Kitasatosporales > Streptomycetaceae > Streptomyces > Streptomyces sp. NPDC058662. The sequence continues at coordinate 74,775 of NZ_JBHXRU010000010.1, forward strand.
CGGTCGCCTCGACCTTGAAACCGGTGAGATCAGTACCGGCGAGGTAGCCGGAGGTGGACTTGAAACTCCACACATGCTCAGTCACGCGAAAACACTCCTTCGGTAATCAGTCGGCGGCGAGTATGTCCCTCACCGCTCTCCATTGCCTGAACTCCGCATGCCCGGCACCCGGCCCTTCATTCGCCGGAATTCCGCGGAGGGCGCCCCGCCCTGCCGGCCGCGCATTCCCGCCGCGCGTATCCGAGCGCCGCCCGCACCGCCCGCACCGCACGCCGCCGCAGACCCGGATAGCGGCCGGTGCCCCGGGTAGCCGGACGGCATGGACACCACGGAAACCACCCCGCTGCGCGCCGTAGCGCTCGTCTGCACCCTCTCCCCCTCCCCCGCACCCTCCAGCTCCCAGCTGCTGGCCGAGCAGACCATGGCCGCCCTGGCCGAGCACGGCGTCACCGGCAAGACCATCCGCGTCGCCGACCACGACGTACGGCCGGGGGTGAAGGCCGACATGGGTGACGGAGACGCCTGGCCGCACATCCGGGACACGGTCATGGGAGCCGACATCCTGGTCCTCTCCACGCCGATCTGGATGGGCCATCCGTCCAGCATCGCCCAGCGGGTCCTGGAGCGCTTGAACGCGGAGATCTCCGAGACCGACGACGAGGGCCGCATGCTCACGTACGGCAAGGTCGCGGCCGTGTGCGTGGTCGGCAACGAGGACGGCGCCCACAAGGTGAGCGCGGACCTGTTCCAGGGCCTCAACGACGTCGGCTTCTCGCTGGCTCCGAACGCCGTCACCTACTGGGTGGGCGAGGCCATGCAGGGCACCGACTACCAGGACCTCGACAAGACCCCCGAAGCCACCCAGGACACCACCAGGACCCTCGCCGCGAACACCGCCCACCTCGCCCGCCGGTTGAAGGCGAGCCCTTACCCGCCCGCGTGAGCGCAGCGCTCCCGCCGCGCCGCCGCGACCCCGCCCCCGGCACCGGGGGCGGGGTCGGGGTCGGGGTCGGTCACGTCGTACGGGGCTCGCGCAGCGGAGCTCCGGCCTCGTGCAGGCTGGTGAGCGTCTGCCGGTAGGACTCGACCAGGCTGGTCTGCAGGTAGCTGATCCCCAGTTCCTGGCAGTGGCGGCGGACGATCACCTGGGCCCTGCGCAGGTGGGGGCTGGGCATGCTCGGGAAGAGATGGTGCTCGATCTGGTAGTTCAGGCCGCCGAGAACGATGTCGGTGAGGCGGCCGCCGTTCACGTCGCGGGAGGTCAGTACCTGGCGACGCAGGAAATCCGGTCGGTCCGCACCCCTCAGGACCGGCATGCCCTTGTGGTTCGGGGCGAAGATGGACCCGAGGTAGATGCCGAACAGGCATTGGTTCAGGAAGAGGAACGCGACGGCCTTGCCGGGCGGCAGCACCAGGAACAGCGCGCCCAGGTAGGCCGCGCAGTGGGCCAGGAGCAGCAGGCCCTCCCAGGCCCGGTTCTTGAGCGCGCCGTCGGCCAGGGAGCGCACCCCCGACACGTGCAGGTTGAAACCCTCCAGCAGGAGCAGCGGGAAGAAGAGGTACGCCTGCGAGCGCCCCAGGAGCCGCGGGAGACCCCGGGCGGCGCGGGCCTGGTCCTGCGTGAAGACGAGCACGTCCGGATCGAGGTCGGGGTCGAGGTCCTCGTGGTTGGGGTTGGCGTGGTGGCGGGTGTGCTTGTCCTGCCACCAGCCGTAGCCCATGCCGATGCCGAGGTTTCCGGCGATGCGCCCCGACACCTCGCTCGCCCTGCGCAGCCGGAAGACCTGCCGGTGGGCCACGTCGTGCGCGAGGAGGGCGACCTGGCCGAAGACGGCGGCCAGGAAGCCGGCGGCCGCCAGGGTCCACCAGCTGTCCCCGATCAGGACGAAGGCCGTCCAGCCGACGCCGTAGAGTCCGATCACGAGGGCGGACCGCACCGCGTAGTAGCCGGGGCGCCGCGCCATCAGCCCCGCTGCCTGGATCTTCTTGGACAGCCGGGCGAAGTCGCTGCCCGATTCCGTGCGCCCGGGCGGGGGGCGCGTCGTCTGGTGGGAGTCCATGGTCACGGCGCTCTCTTCCGTTCTCGACCGCGAGGCGACGGCGCAGGACCGCGCCTCCGGCGCCTACCCGCATTCCGGGGGGCAACCATCGCCCGCCCGGTCCCGTTTCCCTCGGCGTTTCCCCGGCGGCCCGCGGCGTCGGCGGCGGCCGCGTACGGGCTGGTCACCCTGCGGTGGCGGCGGTCACCACGCGTGGCCGGCGGCCGGGGCGGGAGTCCCGCCGGGCCGGTGCGGCGGGAGTCCCGCCGGGCCGGTCGGGGCCTGTACGGGCCCGGGCGGGCGCGGCTGCGGAGCGGCTACAGATACGGGTCGAAGGGGATGCCCGCCGGCTTGGCCTCCGCGAGGTGCGACTGGAAGGAGCCGTCCTTCAGCCCGAAGTGCGCGCTGCCGAAGTCGGCCTGGCTGAGCTTGTCCCGCAGGGTCGCGGGGTAGCCCGACCATCCGACGAGCGCGGGGAACTGCCAGGTGCCGCGGTGGTTCTCGGGCGGCTCGTCGTTGGTGTTGGCGGCGCGGAAGCAGTGCGTGCCGACGCCGTCCTTGTGATAGACGATCTTGGGATGGGTGCCGTCCCAGCGGATCTGGTCGCGCGCGTGGATGGTGAAGTCGCCGTGGGCGGAGGTCGCCACGTACTGGGCCTCGCCGCCCTGGATCCAGACCACCACGTGCTCCCAGTCGTGGCGGTGGCCGCCGAGGCTGATGCCGGGTATGGCCTGGTCCTTCTCGAAGTACAGCGCGTACGCCACGGCGCACCAGCCGTTGTTGCACGTCCAGCGGGAGTAGCCGTTGGTGTTGGCGAGGTCGGAGGCGTCCCGGCAGTTGCCGTTGAGCGCGCCGGTGGGCTTGAGGCCCGTGTTCAGGACTCCGCCCGGACCTATGGCGGGTGTCGGATAGCAGCCGTCGGTGTCGTAGTCGTAGGCGGGCTGGAAGGTCTGCTCGATCGCTTCGGCCTGGCCGGGCAGGGCCGGGGGCGGCGCCGCGAACGCCACGTGGGGAAGGCCGACGACGAGCGCGAGGGCTGCGCCGACGACCACGAGAGATCTCCGGATGTGACGATTCGTCCGCAAGGCAGGCCTCCTGGCCGGTCGGTTCGAGGGCGGGCGAAATCGCGGCCCTCCTCGGCCGACACGCCCGCAGCATCATTCGCGAACCGGAGCGGCACAGCAAGGGTGCGCACGGACTCTCTCCCGTACGCGGCAAATGTCTGGACTGCCTTATGAACAAAGGGAGTTGAGCAGATGTCAGTTCAGCACGGCGAAACGGTCGCGCCCATGGCGCAACCCCTGGGCAGGGGGCAGCGGCCCGTACCGGCCCTCCGCACTCGTTTCCCCGGCGCGCTTGCCGCGACCCTCGGCGGGTCGGTGGCCGCGGGACGGGTCACTGCCGGCAGTGACCTGGACATCGCGGTCCTCATCGGGGACGGCGGCGAGACCTGCCGGGAGACGATCCGGTTCGAGGGACGTGTCGTGGAGCTGTTCGTCCACACCCGTGCCGGTCTCGCGGAACTCTTCGCCGCGGACGTCGCCGCACGTCGTGCGGTCCTGCAGAACGTGTACGCCACGGGTCTCGTCCTGGTCGATACCGCCGGCGAGGCCGGCCGCGCACGCCCCTGATCGAGGCCGCCTCACAGATCCTCACCCTGGTCGGCGGCCCCCTGCGCGAGGGCTACCGCAGGACAGGGCACGGCATCACCGAACCGACCGTCGCGCCTCCGGGGCACTGACGGAAGCCCGTGACCGGGCGGGGCGGGAGGAGCGGCGTCAGAGGGTGTTCATCAGGATGAGGGCCGCCAGGTTGAGGAGGATGACGGTGACGACGATGCCGACCGCGATCCAGGCTCTGCGTGATTCGTCCATGCGTACGACTCACTTCCCGGCCCGGGCGGGCCGCCGTGCTAGGGGCCCGGCAGCCGCCCGGAGGGCGCGCCGGCCTTCCGCCATGATGACCCGGTCGGGCCCGAAGCACAGTTCGGGGCGGGGCAGCGCGGTGCCGCGGGCCCGCGTGCGGGCCGCGGGGGCCGCTCGTACGGTGGAGTGGACCCCGGGAGGCGTCGTGGCCGGAGCGTTCGGAGAGCACCGGCCCCGGCGCGCGTCGCTGTACGCGCCGGGGTGCCCGGACCACGTGGCGGTCCCCCCGGACGGGGGCCGGGGGGACAGGGCGCGGTATCGAGCGGCGCGGTTCGGGCGGGTCCCGAGGGGTGCCGCGGGGGCGGGTCAGCTCGCGTCGTGCTCCTGGTTCATCCGCCGCTCCTGGAGCTTGCGCACTTCCTCCGGGCTCTTGCCGGAGACCGGCCTGCTGGCCTCGGGGTGCACCGGGTCGGGACCGGGGTGCTCGCTCATCTGCTCCTCGCGGCCCTTGCCCGGCTCCTGGCGCTTGTTGTCCATGCCGCCGGCTCCCTCGGTGTCCTTGGTGTCCTTCATGACGACAACTCCCTCACCGGTCTCGTCCACAGGTACTCCCCCCGTCTACCCGCGAACAGCACGGCAATCCGCGCGCGGTGCGTCAGCCGCCGACGCCGGGGAAGGGGCCGGGTATGCCCCAAACGATCACTAGCTTCGCCACCCGTGTCGTCCGGCGCCACCGCGATCCGGTCGCCGTGCAGGCCCTGCGCTCCACCGCGGCGGCCGTCCTCAGCTATGTCGCCGCCCTGCAGCTGAGCAGCGAGCCGAATCCGCTGACCGCACCGCTGACCGCCCTGCTCGTCGTCCAGGTGACCCTCTACTCGACCCTGACCACCAGCATCCGGCGTGTGAACTCCGTGATCGTCGGTGTCCTCATCGCGATCGGCTTCAGCGCGCTGGTGGGCCTGACCTGGTGGAGCCTCGGTCTGCTCATCCTGGCGTCCCTGGTCGTGGGCCACCTGGTCCGCGTCGACGAGTTCGTCCCCGAGGTCGCCATCAGCGCCATGCTCGTCCTCGGGGTCACCCAGGTCGCGGACACCGCCTGGGACCGGGTCCTGGAGACGCTCATCGGCGCGGTCGTCGGCCTCCTGGTCAACCTGCTCCTCGCGCCGCCCCTGTGGGTCGGCCCGGCGGGTACCGCCATCACCGACCTCGCCGGGCGTATGAGCAGGCTGCTCGACCACCTGGGCGAGGATCCGCTCGGGCCTGCCAAGGTCGAGCGGGCCGCGGCCCGGCTGCACGAGGCGCGACGGTTGGACAACGACATCGCGCAGGTCGACGCCGCCCTGCGGCAGGCCGAGGACAGCCTGCGGCTCAATCCGCGCGTCAAGGAGGGCCTGCTCTTCCGGTTGGTGCTGCGCACCGGCCTGGACACCCTGGAGATCTGCGCGGTGGTGCTCCGTGTGGCCTGCCGGACACTGACCGACCTGGCCAAGGCCCGTCCCGGCGACGGTCCGCTCTTCCCGTCCGAGACCACGGCCGCCCTGCAACAGGTGCTCCGCCACACGGCCGTCGCCGTGGAGAGCTTCGCGCAGCTCATCACCGCGCAGGTCAGCGCCAACGCCGAGGAGGCGGAGGCCCGGCTGACCGGGGAGCTCGCCGTGGCGCGGGCGTACCGCGACCGGCTCGCGGAGCTGCTGGCGGCCGGCGCCCGCGAGGACCCGGAGCACTGGCAGCTGCACGGGGCGCTGCTCGCCGAGATCGACCGCGTCCTCGACGAGCTGGGCGTCGACAAGCGCTCCCAGCGGCTGCTGGAGGAACTGGACGCCCACACCCGCGCCCGGCGCACGGGCCGCTTCCGCGGGCGCCTGCTCACGCGTCTTCGCCGCACTGCCGGGCAGGACGTCCGGTAGACCGGCGCGGCGCCCCCCCGTAGACCCGTACGGCGGTGCCCTGCCGGGTCCGGCCCGGCGGGGCACCGCCGTCCGGCGGGCTCCAGGCGCCTGGACCTGCTACGCCCCCGATGACTGCCGGACGGCCGCCAGGACGAAGGAGTGGCCCGCGGGGTCGGTGTACCGGCGCTGGTCCGTGCGCTGCTCCGGCCCCATGGAGTCCTGTGTCGCGTCCACGGGGCGGGCGCCGAGCCCGACGGCCTCGCGCTCGGCCTCGTCGAGCAGGTCCGGTTCCACGAGGATGCGCAGGTGCGCCTGGAGCGAGTCCTCCGGGCGCGGCCAGCTGGGCGGGGCGTGTCCGAGGTCGCGGCGGATCCCGAGCAGGACCCCGGCGCCGCCGGTGAGGAGGAGGAGGTCGCTGTCGCCGTCGGCCGGTCCGACCTCGGCGTCGAGCAGCGCGGCGTAGAACCGGGCCAGGGCCTCCGGTTCCGAGCAGTCCAGTACGAGTACTCCGGTCTTGGGTACGGTCATGTCCCGCACTTACCCCGCGCGACCGACCCGACACGGGGTGTTCCCGCACCGTTCCCCGCCGTCGGCGCCCGGATGCCCGGCCCGCGAGCGGGTAGGGGCGCGGTGGAGGTCATACCGTGTCCCATGCAGAGTGGTTCCTGGAGTCCGGAGAGCGTGGAAACGCCGCGACCCGCCTGGAGAAGCGCCGTCCCGACGGGGCGGCCTGGTCCGAGGGCAATCACGCCCGCCCGCTGGTGCACGGCGCCACGTACTTCGCCGAACTCCTCACCCGGATCCGGGACATGCGCGAGGGCGATCTGCTGCTGTTCACCGACTGGCGCGGCGATCCCGACGAGCGGCTCGACGGACCGGGTACGGAGATCGGCGCCGTCCTGGGGGCGGCGGCCGAGCGCGGTGTCGTCGTCAAGGGCCTGCTGTGGCGCTCCCACCTCGACGGCCTGCGGTTCAGCGAGGAGGAGAACCGCCACCTCGGCGAGGAGATCGCGGCGGCGGGCGGCGAGTGCCTGCTGGACCTCAGGGTGCGGCCGGGGGGCTCGCACCACCAGAAGGCCGTGGTGCTGCGCCACCGCGGCCGTCCGGAGCGCGATATCGCGTACGTGGGCGGCATCGACCTGTGCCACAACCGCAACGACGACGCCCGGCATCTCGGGGACCCCCAGTCGCTGCCCATGTCGGCGGCGTACGGCCCGCATCCGCCGTGGCACGACGTCCAGCTGGCCCTGACCGGGCCGGTCGTCGGCGACATCGAGGCGGTGTTCCGCGAACGCTGGGAGGACCCGTCGCCGCTCAGCCGCAGTCCCCTGACGCGCCTGCGGGAGCGCCTGAACCGGGAGGACACCCACGCGGACGACCTGCCGCCGCAGGGCCCGGACCCCTCTCCGTGCGGCACGCACTCCGTCCAGGTGCTGCGCACCTATCCCAACCGCCTGCTGCGCGGCTACCCCTTCGCGCCGGACGGGGAGCGCAGCATCGCGCGCGGGTACCTCAAGTCCCTGCGGCGGGCCCGGAGGCTGATCTACCTGGAGGACCAGTACCTGTGGTCCCCGCACGTCGTGGACTGCTTCGCGCGGGCGCTGCGCGCGAACCCGCAGCTGCGATTCGTCGCCGTGATCCCCTCCGTCCCGGACCAGGACGGCCGGCTCACGCTTCCCATGAACCTGATCGGCCGGATCACGGCCCTGGCCGAGCTGCGCCGCGCCGGTGGGGACCGGGTGGCGGTGTACGGCTTGGAGAACCATGCCGGGACGCCCGTGTACGTGCACGCGAAGGTCTGCGTGATCGACGACGTGTGGGCCTCCATCGGCTCCGACAACGTCAACCTGCGCTCATGGACGCACGACTCCGAGCTGAGCTGCGCGGTGCTCGACCGCGGCGCCGACCCGCGGGAGCCGCGCGATCCGGGAGGGCTCGGGGACGGGGCCGGTGTGTTCGCCCGCGAGCTGCGGCTGGAGCTCATGCGCGAGCACCTCGACGCGGAGGACGGGTCGGGTCCGTGGACGGATGAGGCGCTCTGCGATCCGGAGACCGCTTTCGAGGCGTTCCGCGCGTGCGCCGCCGCGCTCGACGCCTGGCATGCCGGCGGGCGCCGCGGGCCCCGTCCGAAGGGCCGGCTGCGCCGGTACGTCCCGCAGGAGCTGTCGCGTTCCCAGCGGGTGCTCGCGGGCCCGCTGCACCACGTACTGGTCGATCCGGACGGCCGCCCGATGGGGATGCGGCTGCGCAACCGCTTCTGAAGAGGGCATCGGCGATCGTTTGGAGCGAATGGATCCTTTCGATTGATAGATCTTGACGATCGGAACGCGGCTTCCTAGAGTCGGCGCGGCCTCATCCCGCCGCAAGGAGCACCCAGATGCCTGGTCGCCGCCCGCGCACCCTGCTCGCGATGGATCCCGAACTGCTGCCCCGCCTGTTGGACGGGCCCGCCTCCCAACGCCTGCTGCGGGTGGCCGACGTGGATCCCGCGCTCGTCGCCGGCGACTTCGACGGGCCGGCGGTGGCGGCCGCCCTGGCGCACGCGGAGGTGCTGCTCACCTTCTGGGGCGCCCCGGTGATCGATGCCCGGGCCCTCGCTGCCGCCCCGCGCCTCAGAGCCGTCGTGCACGCCGCCGGATCCGTCAAGCACTTCGTCACGGGGGCCTGCTGGGAGCGCGGCATCCTCGTCTCCTCCGCGGCCCGCGCCAACGCGCTCCCCGTGGCCGAGTACACCGTCGCCATGGTGCTGCTGTCGAACAAGCGGGTGCTCCAGCTGCGCGAGGAGTACCGCACCGTCCGCGGGAGACCGCACGACTGGCACCTGCGGTACGACGACGCCGGCAACTACCGCCGCACCGTGGGGATCGTGGGGGCGTCACGCATCGGACGCCGGGTGGTCGAGCTGCTGCGCCCGTACGATCTCGACCTCGTCCTGTACGACCCGTACGTGACGGACAGCGCGGCCGGGGAGCGCGGCGCCCGCCGGGTCGGGCTGGACGAGCTCTGCCGGGTCTCGGACGTCGTCAGCCTGCACGCGCCGGAACTGCCCGAGACGCGCGCGATGATCGACCGCGGACGGCTCGCGCTCATGCGCGACGGCGCCACCCTGATCAACACGGCGCGCGGTTCGCTGGTCGACGGCCCCGCCCTCACCGACGAACTGGTCTCCGGCCGGCTGCACGCGGTCCTCGACGTCACCGAGCCGGAGGTACTCCCGGCCGACTCCCCGCTCTACGACCTGCCGAACGTGCTGCTCACCCCGCACGTCGCGGGGTCGCTCGGCAACGAACTGCACCGGATGGCCGATTCCGCGATCGAGGAGGTCGGGCGCTACGCCGCGGGCCTGCCGTTCGCCCATCCCGTGCGCCGCGAGGACCTGGCCCGTAACGCCTGACCGGTCCGCTCGGCACCACCACCGCCATCGCGCCGCTGCCTCGCCCCACCGCATCGCGACACCCGCGAAATGCAGACGCCGGCCGGCGTGGGCCGGCGTCGCGGCCCGTCAGTTGAGCGCGACCCTGATCCGCTGGGTGGCGCCGGCCAGCCCGGTGAGGTCGCCGAAGGCCAGTACGAGGGCGGATCCGGTCCTAGCCGAGGTGACCGTGGCCGGCTTGGACAGCACGGAGGCCACCGGGCGGTGCCAGGTGACCGTGAGGCCCGTGCGCATGCGCATCGGGTCGGAGACGCACAGGGTGGCCGTGCCGTCGCCGTGCTCCCGGACCAGGACGCAGGCCGGTTGGTCGGCGGTGAGCCCGCCGACCGTGCCGGCGAACCAGAAGTTCACCGCCGTCACGCCCAGCGAACCGACCTCCACCCCCTGCTGCTGGTTGTCGTTGGCCAGGACGGTGAGCCAGCCGGTGTCGGCGGCCCGGGCGGCGGCGCGGGCCGCGGTGGCCCCGGGCATCAGGATGTGGGCGCAGTGGGCCGCGACGGGGTCGGTGCCGTGGTCGAACCAGAGGGTCAGGTAGCGGCGGGTGATCGGGTCGGTCGTCCCGCCGGTGTTGATGTCGCGCCAGGAGCCGGTCCGTTCCTGGCGCAGGGCCTTGACGGTGGCGCCGCCGGGGAACACGTAGCCGCCGTGGCCCGCGATGTGCGCCCACCGGGTGCCCGTGAGCGTGGCCGACCAGCCCGGGGCGGTGGGCTGGGCCGCGCCGTTCACGGTGAGGGCCTGGGTGCCGGCGGCGCCCAGGTTGCGGTTCTCGATCACGGTCTCGACCGCGGCGCCGTCGGTGGAGCGGACGGAGCCCGCCAGGCAGACGATCGCGTCGGCCAGGCAGAACCACGACTTCTTCGCGTACAGCGTGCTGGACAGACCCCGGACGTACTGCCCCACGGCGGCGTACTCCCCGTCCGTGGCGCCGCCGACCCAGTTGGCGTCCGGTCTCGGCAGGCCCCAGGCGCCGCCCTCCGCGTCCGCGAGGGGGGTACGGGAGACGGTGGTGCCGGGCAGCCGGTACGGGTCCACGGTGGGCCAGAAGCCGTCGGTGTACTGGCCGTTGCCGTGGGTGTCCCCCCACCACTGGAGCATGCCGGCCCCCGCGTGCCAGCCGCGCAGGTTCTCCCCGTTGCCGGTCTCGTAGAGGCCCATGCGCTTGGAGGCCATGCTGATCGAGGCGGCCCAGCCGGGGCGCCGGTGGACGGCCCGGTCCATGCTCGGGAAGAGGCGGTGCCCGGTCGGCTCGGCGATCGCGACGACGGAGCCGTCGTCGCGTACGGCCTTGAGCCGGGCCAGGGCAGCGACGCTCAGGTCGGTGTCGGAGAGCACCGGGCTGTAGTAGTCCCGCTGGATCCAGCCCTTGACGAGGCCGCGCCAGTACTGGTTCTCGGCGGCGCTCGCGGCGGTACCGAGCAGGGCCAGCGAGGCGAGGGCGCCGTGGCCCCGCCCGTGGTCGCCGCCCTGCAAGCCGTAGGCGTTGCTCCGCGGGTTGCCCCGGCTGGTCGAACGGCCCGAGACGGCGTCCATCATCAGGCCGTTGTAGAGGAACGGGGCGAAGGACTTCGCGACGGAGTCGAAGACGGTCTGCCGGCCGGGGTCGGTGACGGCCCACGGCGAACCGTCGAGCAGGGAGAGCAGGCCGGCCAGCCCCCCGAGCAGCACCAGCCCGTACGAGCCGGTGTAGGACAGGTAGGTGTGCTGGACGAAGGACCCGTCCGCGTAGAAGCCGTCTCCGGTGGTGACGACCGGGAAGACCGGGGACAGGGCGTCGCGGGCGAGGGCGACCTTGGCGGGGTCCTTGCCGAGGATCCCGCGCAGGGCGATCGAACGGCACAGGTCCACCCGGTTGGCACCGGTGCTGGTGCCGGTGTAGCTGCCGACGCAGGAGTCGGGGACGAAGCGGTCGACGGCGGCCAGGTAGGCGGCGAGGCGGGCGGCGGGGAGCTGGTCGTGGAGGAGCGTGCTGATGTCCAGGAGGGCTTGCGGGGCGCCGATCTGGAAGTCCCACCAGTTCCCGAACGGGCTTCGGGAGGGGTTGTAGGCCCGGGCGTGGAGGTGGTCGAGTCCGGTTCTGACGGCGGCGGCCAGGGCCGGGTCCCCGGTCAGGCCCGTGCCGGGCTGGGCGTAGGCCTGTGTCATGGTGCCCAGCCGGGTGTAGCCGGCGGTGATCGAGGAGGAGGCCGACAGGGGCAGGTCCGGCCAGAGCCATCCGGGGGCGGCGTCCATGGTCGCGCGGAACGCGGCCGCCTGGGTGCCCAGCAGGGCCAGCTTCTCCGCGAAGGGCGCCGCCGCCGGGTCGAACCCGCCGCCCAGCAGGGCTGCGCGCCACGTGGCGCGCAGGGCGTCGTAGGCGTCACCCGCGCCGCGAGCGGCGCCCGCGGCGTGGGCGGCGCCGGCCTGCGGGAGGGCGGCCAGCAGCAGGAGGGCGGTGGTGCCGGTGAGGTGGAGGAAGGAGCGGCGGGACCACGGAACGGGCACGGGGCCTCCAGTTCTGGGCACGGGGCGCGATACACCCGTTGACGGTTTAGCACGTGACCGAAATGACGCTCAAGAGGCGCGTACGGGTCGATACGCTCAAACGATCGGCCCGGGTGGCGGCGCGGCGCCCGACCGGGTCGGGCCGCAGGCGGGCCGTCTTGTCGGCGCTCCCCCGGATCGCTACCGTCTCCGCAGGAAGCGCCTGCCGCGTAGGACCGCCGGTACGGGAAGCGGGTCGGATGCCCTCGGTCGTCACTCTTGCTGTCGTCGGTGCCGGAGACCGGGGCACCGTTCACGCGCGCTGGGCACTCGGCCGTCCGCGGCGGGCCAGGGTGGTCGCGGTCGCCGAGCCGAGAACGGTCCGGCGGGACCGGCTGGCGGCCGAGCACGCCCTGGGGGCGGGGGCGGCCGTGGACGACTGGCGGGTCCTGGCGGCGCGCGGCCGGATCGCGGACGCCGTGCTGATCTGCACCTTGGACCGAGACCACCTGGAGCCGGTCCTGGCCTTCGCCGCGCTCGGCTACCACATCATGCTCGAAAAACCGATGGCGCTGACCGAGGACGAGTGCCGGCGCATCGTGGCCGCGGTGGAGGCGGCGGGTGTGATCCTCTCCGTCGGCCACGTCCTGCGCTACACGCCGTACACGCGGGCGCTGAAACAGGTCCTCGACTCCGGGCAAATCGGGGACGTCGTCAGCGTCCAGCACCTGGAGCCCGTCGGGTTCTGGCACCAGGCCCACTCGTTCGTACGCGGCAATTGGCGCCGCGAGGACGAGGCGACCTCCATGCTCATGGCGAAGTCCTGCCACGACCTGGACTGGCTGCAGTACGTTCTCGGACGGCCTCCGGTGCGCGTCTCCAGCTTCGGCCGGCTCTCGCACTTCCGGGCCGAGAACCGGCCCCCCGGCGCCGCCGACCGCTGTCTGGACTGCGCGGTGGAGAGCACGTGCCCCTACTCCGCCACGCGTGACTACGGCGACCGGCTGGCCGGGGGCAGGCACGGCTGGCCGCTGAGCGTCGTGGTCGACGAGTTCACTCCTCGGGCTCTGGAGACCGCCCTGCGCGAAGGCCCGTACGGGCGCTGCGTGTACGCCTGCGACAACGACGTGGTGGACCACCAGGTGGTGGCCATGGAGTTCGCATCCGGCGCCACGGCCACCTTCACCATGACCGCCTTCACCGAGCAGGCCGACCGCCAGACCCGTGTCTTCGGCACGCGCGGCGAACTGCGGGGCGACGGCCGGCGGCTGCTGCTCTACGACTTCCTGACCCGGGGCGCGGAGCTCGTCGAGGTCGGCACCGACAGCTCCATGGACGCCGCGGGCGGCCACGGCGGCGGGGACGCCGGCCTGATGGACGCCTTCGTTCGCGCCGTCGCGGCTGGAGACCCCGGTCTGGTGGCATCGGGCCCCCGCGAGTCGCTGAGCAGCCACCTGACGGTGCTGGCCGCCGAGCGCGCCCGTCACCACCGCACCGTCGAACACATCGGGGCACCGGCCTCGGGGACCTGAACAACGCCTCCCTAGTCCTCCTTCCTGCCGGCTTCGGCGGCCTGGGCGGCGATGTCCTCCAGGACGGTTTTCGGGTCGCTTCCGGGCTCGACGGCGCGGCCGATGTTGCGCTTGACCGTGTCGCTCACGGCCATCCAGGAGGGGTCGTTGACGGGGTAGAGGCGCGCCGTGCGCAGGGCGACCAGGAAGTTCTGGTCGGTGGTGCCGAGGCCGCCGCCGGTGGGGGTGCGGGCGGCGGAGACGGTGGAGGGGAGCAGGTGGTAGCGGCCGGCGAAGTCGGTGAGGTTCGCGTCCTGGTAGAGGAAGTTGAGGAACTGGCCGATCTCGGTGCGTTTGCCGTTCTGCTTGAAGGCCATCATCCAGTCGGCGACGCCGACGGTGGGCGGGCTGTCGCCGGTGCCGAGGAAGTCGGAGACGGGCATTTCGACGGTGCCGACGTCGATGCCCTCGGCTGCTGCCTCGTGGGCGAGTGAGGGGTAGCCGTTGAGCATGCCGACCTCGCCGCGCAGGAAGGCGGCGAAGGCGTCGGCGCGGTTGAACTGCCCGGGCGGGGTGGGCCCGACCAGGCCCGGAGAGACCAGGTTGTCCTTGACCCACTGCCAGGTCTGGATGTTCTGGTCGGAGGCCAGACTGTAGTCGCCGCTGCTGTCGGCGTAGCCGCCGCCGTTGCTGATCTCCCAGATCATGGCCTCGGCGTGCGCCTCCTCCGGACCCAGCGGCATGGCGTACGGGAACCGCACGCCCTCGTCCTTGAGCCTCTTGGCCGCGGCCCTGAGCTGGGACCAGGTCTTCGGCGGGCCGGCGACGCCCGCCCTGGCGAACAGGGCCTTGTTGTAGAAGAGGAGCCGGCTGCTCGCCACGAAGGGCAGGCCGTAGAGGCGACTGTCGACGGTTCCCGCCTCGGCCAGCGGCTGCAGGAAGTTGGCCTCGGCATTGACGGGGAGGAGTTCCTCGGCCGGATAGAGCTTCCCCTCTGCGGCGAAGTCCGAGTACGAACCCATGAGGGCCATGTCCGGGGCCTTGCCGGCCTTGACGCGGCGGGAGACCTCGCGGTCGATATCGGCCCAGGGCAGGAGTTCCACCTCGACCCGGACGTCGGGGTGGGCGGTGGTGAACTCGTCCGTCACCTTGTCCCAGAAGGCCTTGGAGCTGTTCGCCGGGGTGTTGCCGTACTCGGCGGCGACCAGGCGGAGCGTGCCGCTGTCACCGGCGCTGTCGTCGGAACCCCCGCAACCGGACAGGGGTATCAGCAGGCCGAGCACGACCGCGGAGGCGGTCGTGCCGAAAATCCTTCGTCGCACGGGTGTATTCCCCTGTTTCCGCTTGGAAGTTGCCGCTCATCGGGCCTCGGGCGCGGGGAAGCTCCCGGCCCGTCGGCCGGAATTCTCCCCCGAGGTCGGAGGGATTGATTCCACTACGGCCGCAGGTGTGGCCGATGATCCAGGCCGCGGCGCCCCGGCTGGTGTGTTCCGACATGCGGATCCGTCCTCCGACGCGCGTAGACGGTCGCGGCCGGGGCCGTGGGGCGCCGCGGCCCGCGTGGCGATCATCGGCCGCGGCCACCAGACTGGGACGTCCGGAGAAGCGGAACGATGGACTCAGGTGAGCGTTCATGTGCCGATGGCTCGCGTACTCGGGGACGCCCCTGCTGCTCGACACCATCCTGTACAAACCGGTCCACTCCCTGATCGACCAGAGTCTGCACTCCAGGCTCGGCGTGGTGACGACGAACGGCGACGGCTTCGGCGTCGGGTGGTACGCCCCCGAGAACACCGATACGCCCGCGCTGCTCCGCGACGTCGGCCCGGCCTGGAGCAACCGAAACCTGCGGGAGATCGCGGACCACGTGACCTCGCCGCTGTTCTTCGCCCACATCCGGGCGTCGTCGGGCACGACGGTGCAGCAGTCGAACTGCCACCCCTTCCGCCACGGCCGGTGGATGTTCATGCACAACGGCGCGATCGCCGGCTTCCACCTGATGCGCCGGGACCTCACCCTGCTTGTCGACCCGGCCCTGTACGCCGACATCGGGGGGACGACGGACTCCGAGACGATGTTCTACCTGGCCCTCACCTTCGGCCTGGAACAGGACCCGCCGGCGGCGGTCGCCCGGATGGCGGGGACCGTGGAGCGCGTCGGACGCGAGCACGGGGTGCGGTACCCGCTCCAGATGACCCTGGCCGTGACCGACGGCGCGAGGGTGTGGGCCTTCCGATACTCCAGCCAGGGCGATTCCGGGTCGCTGTTCTACAGCAGCCGGGTGGAGACCCTGCGCAGGCTGCACCCCGACGTCGCGTTCCTGCGGGACGTGTCCGACCAGACGCGCCTGATCGTGTCCGAGCCCCTCGGCGATCTGCCGGGCGCCTGGCACGAGGTGCCCGAGAGCAGCTACGGCATCGTCGAGCCCGGTGGCGACGACATGCGCTCCTTCACCCCGGAGCCCGTCTGACGCGGGGGACGCGACGGCGCTCCCCCGCGACTCACACGCCGCCCCGCCAGATGTTGTCGAAGGCGGCCTCGTCGATGGCCCGGCGCTGCCGTACCGAGCCGAGTTCCAGGACGGCGTCGTTCGTGGCGGCCAGGACGGCCGCCACCGCGTCGTCGGCCACGTCCGGGGCGTCCCCGGTCCGCTCGCCGGGGATCCCGGCGGCCTCCGCGAGGGCCGCGAGTACGGGGTCCCCGGAGTTCCAGCGGTCCACGGCCCGGCGGCGGTCGGGCGTATCGGCCGGCGCCGGCGAGCCGACCCGGAAGCGGCGGCGTTCCCGCACGAGCTGCCCCTCCGTCTCCAGCGTGGCCCCGTAGACGGCGGCCAGGCCGCGGCCGCGGCGCCACAGCCAGTCGGCGAGCGACTCGTGGGGGGCCCCGCGGACGAGCTCCGCGAACGCCGCGGCCAGCAGCGGGTCGGCCGGCGCCGGCCGGTCGGCCGGCACGATGCGGTCGCCCTCCAGCCGGACGGCCTCGGCGCCGAGGAGGTCGGCCATCTCGGCGCCCGCGAGGGCGAGTGACAGGTCGCCCTCTTCCACGGGGCGCTCGGCCCCCCGGTCCATGGCGACGATCAACAAGTCCCGCGAAGTGGTCATGGAGGGCCTGCCGTCCGATCCGTCGGTGGTGAGGAGACCTCTGAGCGCGTCGGGCGCTCCCGCGCGAGCTTACGGAGCCGGGGCGGCGGCCGCACGCGGATGGCCGAGGCACGGCCCGCCTGCCCCGCCGGGCCCGTGGACGCGTGCCACCACCGTGATCTTCCGTGCCGGACGGGCGTATTGGCGGTGCGACGGGACGGGGCGCCGCGGGTCCGGGGGTGTGAGCCGCTCAACCCGACGGGGTAGGAGGCCGATGAGGGAGGGACGCCGCACGGTCCCGAGGGACCCCGACAGAACCCGTGAGGAGCCGCATGCCGGACCCTGAGCACGTAGTCACCCCCTTCTCCGACGCCGGGGACGGGCCGGTGTACGTCGTCACGGCCGCGGCGGGCGGGCAGGCGGCCGGCTGCCTGGTCGGGTTCGCCTCCCCGTGCTCGATCGAGCCGCCGCGCTTCGTCGTCTGGCTGTCGACGGTGAACCGGACCTACCGGGTCGCGTGCGAGGCCCGCTACCTGACCGTGCACATGCTGCGCCGGGACCAGAGGGCGCTCGCCGAGCTGTTCGGCGGCCGCACCGGCGACGACGTGGACAAGTTCGCCGGGCTCGACTGGCGGCCCGGCCTGGGGGGCGCGCCGGTGCTCGCCGAGGCCGGCTCCTGGTTCACCGGCCGCGTCGAGGGCGTCGTGGCGGGCGGCGACCATGTGGGGTTCCTGCTCTCGCCCGCCGAGCAGTCGCCGCCCGGCGGCGGCGCGGCAACCCCGGCGCTGCGGTACTCGGACGTCCGCGACCTGGAGGCCGGCCACCCGGCGTGAGGGCGTACGGCGGCAGCGGGGTGCGCGCCGAGCCGGCGACCGGGCGGCCGCCCCGGGCCCGGTCACCGGGGGGCCGTCACCGGCCCACGACGGCCCGTACGTTCTCGACGGCTCCGCAGTCGGCCGCCAGATGCCGTTCGCGTTCCTCCAGGAACGCGGCTCCGAGCTCGGCCCTGCGCTCGTCGGAGACGTTCTCCCGGGCGCCGTTGAGGATCGTCCGCTCCTCCTCGTCCAGGTGGTGGGACACCGCCTTGACCAGGTCCTCCAGCCGGGAGTCCCATACGTCGGAGCCCACCTCGTCGACTTCGAGCAGCGCCAGCAGGGCCTCGTTGGCCTCCGCGTGCTCCTCCGCCCCGTGCTCGACCTCTTCGTCGTCCACGTCCTTGTAGCGCTTCAGCGCGCCGTAGACCTTCGTCTCCTCCGCCTCACCGTGCGCGATGAGGAGGGCGGAGAACTTCGCTAGCGCGCCCGCGCGGTCCGCCTCCACGCTCCGCATCCGGCGGAACAACTCCTCCATGCTGCGGTGGTCCTTGAGGATCAACGCCACTACGTCCAGATCCTGGTGCTGCCGGTCGGCGGCCATCCGTGTGCCTCCTCGCTCGGGGTCCAATCCGTCCCCCGACGCGTGCTCGGCGAGGCACGGTTGAAACCCCCCGGCCGCCCTGCGACCCACCTGGGGGGGCGGCCGCTCCGGGCCGCCCCCCACGTCGTACGCCGCCTGCCGGCCGTCCATGCGTCAGCGCGTGGCGCCGAAGTTCTGCGTCCAGTAGTGGCCCGGCTGCGCGAGGCCGATGCCGATCTCCTTGTACGAGCAGTCGAGGATGTTCCGCTTGTGGCCCGGGCTGTTCATCCAGCCCTCCATGACCTTCGCGGGAGTGCTGTAGCCGTAGGCGACGTTCTCGCCGTACGTCCTCCACTCGTACCCGGCCCGCGTGATGCGCGCGCCCGCGTCGGAGCCGTCGGAGCCGGTGTGGGACATGGTGCCGTGGGCGGCCATGTCGGCGCTGTGGTCCTGGGCGGCCTTCGTCAGCTTCGCGTTGACGGTGAGGGCCGAGCAGCCGACGGCGGCGCGCTCCTTGTTGACGAGCGCGAGGACCTCGGCCTGGGCGCCGGTGGGCGCCGGGGTGCCTTCGGGTGCCTGGGGCGCGGTCGTCCCGACCGGGGGCCGGGCGGGCCGCTGCGGCTTCTGGGGCGTCTGCGGCTTCTGCGGCGCGGGGCGCGCGGTCTCCTCGACGGGCGCCGCGGGCGGCCGGACCACCGGCTGCGCGGCGGGCTCCACCGGCGGCGGGGTCACTTCGGGGGCTCCGGCCTGGACCGGCGACTCGACGGGCTGCTGGGAGCCCGGGTCTCCGAGGGGGGCGTCCTGCCGGTCGCGGATGTCCTGGCGGGCCGCGGTGGGCCGTCCGGAGCCGCTGTCCTGAGGGCCCAGGCACGCCATGGCGGCGGTGGGCACGCCCACGATCGCCAGGGCTCCGACAGCGATGGCTATCTTCCTCTGGTGCGTCTTCTTACGGTGCTTCTTCATGCGTGACCTCACTCGGTGATCGCGAAGCTCCCGGCGCCGGACCGCGGGGGGCGCCGGAGGAGCCGCCATTCTGAGAAGGCCGGCGCCGGCCTGGCAAGCGGCGTCTCCCGGACGGCCCAGGAGTTACGAGGCCGGGCTTGAATCGGCGGAGGGATCGTGCATGCGACGACCGCGATGACACCGGCGTACGCCTGACACCTCACCAGAACCGACCCTCACCGGCCGGGTTGGTGGGGGCAGAAGAAGAGGGCCTGGTTCCGTTTCTGGCGGAGTGAGGCATATCAACGCCAAACAGGCACAAAGCGGGAAATGTCGAGGGCCCCAGGTCGCGCGCAGGGCCGAGTCGGCCGCGGTCCGCACCGTGACGGATGTCACGGTTTCCGGCGCAACCGGACGGCCTCGTCCGCTCCCCCACCGCTCCGGTTACCCGCGCGGGACCGCCCGGGGAGGGCCTCGGCACCTCACCCGGATGCCCGGCCCAGTGGGCGCGGGGGCCGCCGGGGCTTTGAACTGGGAGTCCGGACGGGCTCGACATCTGGAGGCGTGGTGGCGGTGAAGGCATGGAAGCGTGGTGCGGCGGGTGCGGTGCTGGCGGTGGCGGTTCTCGGCGCCGCGGGCTGTTCGAACGGTGGCGGCGACCCGTCCGCCGCCGTGTCGAGCGCGGCGGCCGCGGTGGAGTCGGCCGGGGACGCGGTGGCCTCGGCCGCCGCCGAGGCCGGGAAGGCCGCCGAGTCCGCCGCGGCCGTGGCGAAGGACAAGCTCGCGGGGGTCAAGGACGGGGTCGACGCCAAGGACCAGGTGTCCCTGGGGTCTCCGGCGACCGGCTCCGACGGTTACACCACGGTCCCCGTCACGGTGCGCAACACCGACAACGGGACCAAGTCGTTCGCGGTGCAGGTCGACTTCAAGGACGAGAGCGGCAACCGGCTCGACACGGTGGTGGTGACCATCTCGGACGTGGCGGGCCAGGGCACGGGGCAGGGCGAGGCCCGCAGTACGCACAAGCTGTCCGGCGCGGTGTCGGCCGAGACCGGCACGGCTCTGCGCTACTGATCCGGCGCGGAACTACTGATCCGGCGGGGAGCTACTGATCCGGCGGGGACGGCCCGGAGCGCTCCGGTGGGCGTGGTCGCCTGCCGGAGCGCTCCGGGCCGAGGGGCCGCGAGCGGCTACTCGACGTGGTGCACCCAGCTCTTGCACAGTGCCCAGATGATGAACACGTCGATCGCGATGATGATCATCGACCACCAGGGCTGGTAGGGCAGCCACAGGAAGTTGGCGATCAGGCTGATGCCGGCGAGGGCGATACCCGCGCCGCGGGCCGCGTTCGAGCCCTTGAGCAGGCCCACGCCGGTGAGGATGGCGATGATGCCGATGACGAGATGGATCCAGCCCCATGCCGTCAGGTCGAATTCGAAGACGTAGCTGCCGATGCGCGCGTAGACGTCGTCCTTGGCGATGGCCGCGATGCCCTGGAACACCGCGAGCAACCCGGTCACGATCAGGAGGATCGCCGCGAACAGCGTTCCCGTGCTTCCCGGCGCGTCGTCGCTGCCGGGGAACAGCGGCGTGTTGCCCGGCGCGGGACCGGTGTTCCAGTCCCCTCCGGTCGGTGTCGGCTGGCCCATGGAATTCACCTCACAGTTGACGGTATGGACCCGGACCGTCCTGCTCCGGATCCGTCGGGGCCGAGCCGGAGGCATCGGCACCCACCTCGCAGTCTCGTCCGCCGGGCGGGTCCGCGTGATCACCCGAAGCGGGTGGTCTTCTTCCCCCGGCCCGGGCGGGCGACGGCGGCCGGGTATCAGGCGGGGAGACGGCGCATTTCGAGCACGCGCATGCCCAGCGACTGGAAGCGCGTGAGCAGCCCGTACAGGTGGGCCTCGTCCAGGACGGTGCCCAGGAGGAGGGTCTGCTCCGGTACGGGCATCCGGTCGAGCTCGGGGAAGCTCGCGGCCAGGGTGTCCGGCACGATGCCCGAGACCCGGAATTCGTAGCGCATGGGGGCACCCACTTCTCTCGGAGCCGAGGCGTCGGACGGGGGCGAGGGCTCGGCACGCGGGCCCGGCCTCCCTGCCATCGTCGGCCCCGCCCGGCGGTGGGGCATCGCCCGCTACGGGCGAGAACGACGCGCGCGGCAACCGGTCACAGGATCCCGAGGTCCTGGGCACGGTGGACGGCCTCGCTGCGCCGGGCGACCGAGAGCTTGCGGTAGATGCTCTTCAAGTGTGTCTTGACCGTGTTGGCCGACACGTACAGCTCGGCGGCGATCTCCTCGGTCGACAGCATGTGCGCGGCCTTGCGCAGGACCTCGGTCTCCCGCTCGCTCAGGGGTTCCACCACGGGCGGTCGCCCGTCGGCCGCCGACCCGGGCGCGCGCACCGGGCCACGGGGAGACGACCGGCTCCGGGGCCGGGCCGGCCGGGGGTCGTCGCGCAGGCTCCGGCGCACCCAGGGGCCGCTCTCGACGAAGACGCGGCGCAGGTCCTCGGACCGGGCGTACCGCAGTGCTTCGTCCAGCCACCGCCGCGCCTCCTGCGGGTCGTGGACCGAGGCGGCGGCCTCCGCCCGGAGCAGGCACGCCCGGACCCGTACCGGCACGGGGACCTCGGCGTTGGTTCCGACCCCGGCCCCGCCTCGGCCCCCGCCACCGCCCCCGGCGTCGCCCGGCAGGCCCGCCAGCGCCTGCGTCGCCCGGTCGGTGTGCCCCGCCGCCAGCAGGGCCCCGGCGCGTGCCACCGCGTGCTCGGGCCGTTCGGACGCCACGGCGTCGAGGACGGCCAGGGCGCGGGCGGTGTCGCCGAGTGCCAGGTGCACCGCGGACTCGGCGACGGCCAGCTCGTCGGCCAGCCAGGCGGTCGGCCCGGCCGGGGGCACGTCCGGTCCCACCGCGTGCAGGGTCGCGAGCCCGGCCCGTGCTTCCCCTGCCGCCACCGCGAGCCGCGCACCGAGGACGGCGGCCACCACGGCGACCACCGGTTCCGGACGGGGTCCCGCCGCGTCGGCGGCCACATCGAGGTGGCTGCGGGCGGCGGCGAGGTCGTCGCGCGCGATCTCGACACCCGCGAGGACCAGGTGGTCGACGCCGGCCCGGTGCTGCGGCGGGAGCGCCGCCCCGTCGGCCGCGGTGCACGCCTCCCCCGCGTGCCGGGCCGCCCGGCGCAGCCGGCCGGCCAGCAGTTCCGCGAGAGCGAGCGAACCGAGCGCGTCGCACCGGGGGTGCTCCGTACCCGGCGCCCCGCACGCTTCGACGGCGGCCGCGAGGACGGTCTCGGCCCGGGCGAGGCGCCCGGCACCGAGCTCGGCCGCGCCCAGGTTCGCCAGGACCAGGGCCCGGAGTTCGGGGCGCGCGGTGAGCAACGGCGGGGGCGTCCCTCGGAGCAGCCGGTCGGTCTCGGCCGCCGCGCGCTCCGCGGCCGGCGCGTCGCCGGCCAGGCGCCCCGCGAGGACGGCCAGGAAGGCGCGGTTGAGCTTCACCGCCGGATCCGGGGCGGCGCCCGGGCCCGGGGCGGCCCGGGCGAGCTCGGCCTCGTACCCGGGGAGGTCCCGGTCTGCGAGCCGGCAGGCCGCGGCGACCAGGGCCGGGGCCGCGCCGGGCGTTCCGGGCGGCATGTCGGCGAACGCCCGGCGCAGCCGGTCCGCCTCGATGCCGGTGAAGAGCCGGCCGATCGCCAGGCGGTCGACCAGCAGCGACGCCGCGAACGGCCAGTCACCGGCAGCGGCCGCTTGGGCCACGGCCTCGGTGAGCCGCCCGGTCCCGGCGAGCCAGCGTGCCGCCCGCGCGCGCAGCCGGGGCTCCAGGCCGGGGCGGCGCTGCCGCAGGTGCGCGCGCAGGACCTCGGCGAACAGGGGGTGCAGCCGGTACCAGGCGGAGGCGTCGATCTCCTCGACGAAGGCGTTGTCGCGGGCGAGGCCGGCCAGGGTGGGGGCCCCGTCGTCCCGGCCGGTCAGGGCGTCCGCGAGGTCGGGGTGGACGCGGTCGGTGACGGAGGTCCGCAGCAGCAGGTCCCGTGTGAGGGGCGGCTGTGCGTCCAGCACCTCCTTGAGCAGGTAGTCGGCGATCGTCGTGCGGTCCGCGGCGAACTGCCGGACGAAGGCCTCCGGGTCGGCGCTGCGCTGCATCGCCAGGGCGCACAGGCGCACCCCCGCCGCCCAGCCCTCGGTCCGCTCCACCAGCAGCCGGACGCCCTCCGCGGAGAGCGTGAGCCGGTGCTCGCCCAGCAGTGCCTCGGCGTGCTCGCGGGTGAACCTGAGGTCGGCGTGGCGGATCTCGGTGATCTCGCCGGCCGCGCGGTAGCGGTGCAGCGGCAGCAGCGAGTCGGTGCGGCTGGTGAGCACGGTGCGCAGGCCCTCGCCGGCGTGCCGGAGCACGAACTCCAGTCCCTCGGTGATCGCGGGCGCCCGGGCCGTGTCGAACTGGTCGAGCACGAGCACCGTGGGCCGCGCGGTCCCGGCCAGCCCCTCCGCCAGCCGCACCAGGAGCGACCGGCTCACTCCTTCCGCGCGGGTGGGCCTGCCCACGTCGTCCGGCAGCGCCACCCCGCCCCGGTGGAGGCTCTCCAGGAGGTACGCCCAGAAGGCGCCGGGAGCATCCCCGGGTTCGACGGTGAGCCATACGGCCGAGCGCGGTGCGAGCCCCTGGGCGATCCACTGCGCGGCGAGCACCGTCTTGCCCGAGCCGGCCGGTCCGCTGACCAGGGTGAGCGGTCCCCGCGCTCCGCCGGTCAGGCGCTCCAGAAGGTCCGGACGGTGGACGAGGAGCTTGGGGACGGGGGGTACGGCGAATCTGGCGGTGAGCATGGGGTCGCCGGTCGGCGCCGGGTTCTCCGACCGCGGCGCGTCGGGGGCGCCGGGTGCGCCGGGTCCGCCGGGTCCGGGGGCCCGTACGCTCCCCGGAGTCCGTACGGCGCGGGCGGTCCGTACGGCCCTCAAGGGTTGCTTCTGCATGCGGCCACCGGGATCGACGGGTGCGGTGCGGACTGCGGCCGGGCCGCACCCCCCACTCAAACCGCGATCGGCGATGATCACCACTCGTGTCACCCGGACCGGGTGGGGCGCGTGCTCAGAACAGAGCCGTGGGCAGGCGCCCCCACCATCGTGACCGGGCGGTCAGAACGCGAACACCGCGTTCCCGTTCAGCGTCGCGGACATGGCGCAGGAGTTGGAGAAGGTGTGCTTCCAGGCGATGCGTTCGCCCTGCCACACGCCGTCCGCCGTGACGGTGACGGGGTCGTAGTGCATCGGGCACGCCCGGTCCGGGTCGGGGGCGGCCAGCAGCTGGTCGAACGCGCCGTCGGTGGCGTTCAGGGCCCCGCAGGCGGCCTCGGGGTCGGGGTGGGTCCCCTGGGCGGTCGGGGCGCAGCTGAGGGTGGACGCCCGTACGACGGTGCCCGCGGCCTCGTCGCCGCCCTGGGCGACGGTGAAGACCATGGCGGACGGGGCGTACAGGCTTGCGGGCTCGGCCTCCGCGATGCCGGCGGCACCGGCCAGGCACAGGAGGGCAGCGGCGGAGACCGTGGTGAAGCGACGCACAGCGAAACTCACTTTCGATTCTAAGGTTGAACGCGATACTTCCTTGCGATATCGCGAACTGACATGCACCACACTGACCGATGCGAAGGCGCCTCGCATATCGATGACCGATTTACGGACAGAGCGTTCGCATAACGACGACCGAATGGTCGTTCGGGCAGTTCACGCGGGGTGCGTCCGCCCTCGCGGAGGCGGCGGGCCCGGCGCCGGCCCCGCACGGTACTGCTCCGACCTGCGCCCCGAGCCACCGCGCGCCGCCCGCCCTTCATCGAACAGCCATGCAGCTTGACCGGAACACAGCGGTCCCGACGCGCGCCGGCGCCTAAACGGGGGTGTTTCGTATCGGGCCGGTATCGGTCAGCGCTCGGTCGCACTCCGCGCGGGGCCGTGCGGTGCGGCGCGGGAATACGCCGTAGGCCGAGGGGGCCGGGACCGCCGTACGGC